>JBCCGX010000148.1:0-12936 GCA_039029035.1 Acidobacteriota bacterium
CATTCTGCGCCCCACAAGCGCGTCCAGAGCAACTACTCTGGCTCCTCAGACCGAAACTTCAACGGCAAACGCAACGCCTCACGAATAATGCAGGCTAAGCGGACAGCAACACACCGCCCGTCGGCGAGCCTCGAAACGCAGCCTGCAGCTCGGCCTTGGCGTGTTGACGCTGCGACGCCTCGGCGGAGCTAGATCACACCCTTTGGCGACCCGGTACAGGCTCGCCTTCGGAGGAGAGGCTTCTATGCGCCCGGACTGAGCCGAAAGGTGAAACGGGCGACGAAAACGGGTTCGTCGCCGGGTGGAGTGCCGTCCACCTGCACCACATACTCGCCGGGCTCGAGGTTCTCCGAAGCGAGCACGAAGGGCAGCGCCTGGCGCTCGTCCGGTGTCAGGCCGCCCGCCCGGTCGAGCTCCTGACCTTGCTGGCTGAGGGTCGCTCGATAGCTGGCGTAGTCCGGATCACCGATCTCGAGCAGCAAGACCATGGAGCCGGGATTCTGCGGTGGATAGACCACCTTCGGTGGGCTCGGATCGCTGAAGCTGGCATCGCGGACTGGGGTCAGATAGGCAATGCCCAGGTTGGCGAGTGGCTCGAGGATCGAGCGCGGTCGAGATGCGGTGCCCGGCAGCCCAGCAAGCTGCGCTTCCAGCGCTTCGACCTTCTGTCGTTGCTCGGCCTCCTGTTGCGCCAAGCGCTCCATGGCCAACTGGGTCTCTTTGATCTCGTCGCCCGCGCGGGTTGCGTTTTGGTGGGCCCAGTAAATAGGCAAGGCGACCGCTGCGACCGTCAAGGCCGCGATCAGGCCGGCATGCCGTGAGCGTCCCAGGCGCGCCAAGAGGCCCAAGCGCTCGGCAAAGATCCACTGCATTGCATCTTTCGCCGCTGCCCTGCGCAAGCCGTGCTGGAACTTCTCACCGACTTCGAGCTGCTCGAGGCAGCTCGAGCAGTGGATGTAGTGTTGCTCGAACTCGACCGCTTCGTCAGGCGTCAACTGATTCATCAGGTATCGATCAAGGACCTGATGATCTTCGATGTATTGATGGTTCATGGATTGAGGTCCGCCCGCCGACACGGCATGAGCGTTTGACCAGTTTCTGATACTTCCTGTTGAATTATCCCACCTAAATTCTCGGCGCCTGGGGCAAGGCGCTCGGGCATCATGGGACCTGCCCCAGTTTTTGGCGTTTCCTGGAGCGCTCCAACAGGTCTTTGAAGCGTTGCTGTGCCCGGTAACGAACCCGGTTGAAATGTAGGCTGGTCAGCCCGAGCTCAGTGCAGATAGTCTGCTTGTCCTGTTCCAGCAAGTAGAAGCGATACAACAGCTCCCGATCTCGCTCGGGTCGGAGCTCCTCGATCACCTGGCGGACGAGAGCCGCTTCTTCGTCGAGCAGAATCTGGCTCAGCTGTCCGGGTGCCGGATCGGCGGGGGGCGTGACGTCCTCGAGATCCTGGTCCTGCCGCCGGGTCTTCTTGCGGTAGTCAGCGATGAAGAGGTTGCGGGCGGTCCGGTGGAGGAATCCGCCGAGTCGGGCCGGATCGTCCAGACCGGTGCTGCGCAGACGCTCCAGAACGACCCGGAAGGCTTCCTGCACCAGATCATCCGCTAGGTCCGAGTTACCGGTCTGACGCCGCAGCATGAAGTGCAAGCCGCGGTGATAGCGTTTGAACAGCTCGCCTTCGGCGGCCTCATCTCCCGCTTCGATGCGGTGCACCAATCCCGTTGCGAGCTCGGCCTCGCTGCGCTCCTCTCCAGGCCCCTTCATCGGTCCGGGAGCTTAGCCCAGGCAAGGGCGAAAAGCTACCGGCCGGTCGGTCCCAGCCGGCAGCCTTGCGGGCCTCGACTGCCGCTAGCCAGAGACCCTGTTCAGGCGAGTGGATCAGGGGTCAGCCCTGATCTTCAGCGCCGAATTCTCCCTCTTTTTCCACCGGATCGAAGGTCAGTACCGGTTCTTCGGGTCCGGCCTGATGGCCATTCAGGGACAGGACCTTGCAGCGGACCCGCCGGGAGGTGTTGTTGGCGTAGTCCTTGGTGTCCTCTTCGATGAGCAGAGTATTGGCGGTCGGCGCCGGCGTGCATTCACCGTCATCGACCACATCCGCCCGGATACGGCCGTCTTCGTAGCGTGCGTTGCGGATGTGCTGGTTCCAGCAACCGTCGCCGAAGTTCGGCTGAAAGCGCAGCTCGACGGCGTCGCCATCCCGGTCGTGAATGCAGAAGCTCTGCTCCAACTGGACCGGGTGATCCGGGTCGTCCAAGTCTCGCTGCCAAACTTTCCATTCACTGATGAAGAATTGCTTGTCGGCCATTGTCTTTGCCTCCTTTTCCGGCCGCACCGCTGGTCACCGCGCGCGCCCGTCCCAATTGAATTGTTCGACTTCTAATACCTCTCTGAGGTTTGGGTGGCAAATATCCCACTAATTCTTCTCGATGTTCGTGGAAGGCTCAGCGCCAGTCCCCCTGCAGCACGAAGGCAGCCCAGAAATACGGGTCGGAGCGCTTGCTGTCTTCGGCGATGGCCAACTGGGCTTGCCTCAGGGCTCGGGCGACCGTTTGGCGGTCTTTGAGCATGGCCTGGTAGAAATGTTCCATCAGGTCGGCGGTGACGCGATCTTCGACTTGCCAAAGAGAAGCGACCACCCGCGGCACACCGGCGTACATGAAGCCACGGGTGAGGCCCACCAGGCCTTCGCCCCGGATCTCCTGCCCGAGAGCCGTGCGACAGCCGCTGAGGACCACCAGGTCACCCCGTAGATCGAGACCGTAGAGGTCGCGCAAGCGCAGGAAGCCATCCTGGAGCTTGCCTTGGCGATCGACCATCGACAGCACCAAGGAAGAAAGCTCGGGCCGCCGGGCGTCGATCAAGCCATGAGTGGCGAAATGCACGATGCGGTAGTCGCGCAGCTCGCCGCTCAAAGCCAAATCTCGATCGGCGGCGAAATCGAGTGCCAGCAGAGTGTCTCGGGACGGCAGGAGTCCGGCGATGGCCTTGGCTTCACGGCTGCTTGCCTTGAGCCGACCGAGACCCAGTGTGATGGCTTTGAGCGCCGCGTCACCGCGCAGCGTGCCCTCCTCGTCGGTCGTGGAGGGCGAGACCGAGGCCAAGGGACTGGCGGACGTTCTCTGGCGGACCCGGATGTCGCGTTCATCGAATACCGGGTCAGCGAGGATCGCGACCCGGTTGGGAAGCGGTGCGCGGCGGTCGTAGGTGCGGCGCTGGATGGCCAGGGTCGACGCCGAAGGTAGGTGGACGATCTCGTGGTCTTGTAGCAGGCGCCGCGGTCGACGAAGGGCCTTGCCGGCAAGGATCTCCTCGGCGATTCGTGGCGTTGGCAGCGCGACGAACGGGATGTAGTGCAGCGCGCCGTCGGCCACCACGACGAGCCGCTGGCCCGAAAGCTGATCCGCCACGGGGCCAAGGACGGCACGGCTCAACTGAGCCAGGATTTCGTTGTCCTTGGCCAGGGCCCGATAGTCTCGGGTATTGAGGGCCTCGTAAGCTTGGCGACAGAGATCTTCGATGGCGTGTCGGGGCGGAAGGTCGAAGCTGACGATCGATTCCGCGGTCACCGCCCAGAGAAAGCTACGGTGCTCTCCCAGGAAGTACTCGAGGAGCAACGTCTGGGAATCGAGCAGGTCTTGGATCGCTGCACTGTCCAGGTGGCTCGGGCGAACGAGCGCCTCGTAGGATGGGCTCTCGGGGTAGAGGTCCTTTTCCACCGCCTCGAGCTGAGTGAGGATTTCGAGGTACTCCCTCCGTGCGGCCTCCTCGTCCTGGCCGTGGCTGAGGAGCTGGACCTGGCGCAGAGCCTTGGCATCGAGGCGGCGCTGCAGCGCTTGGCGTTGTTCTAGCAGGGCGGGCTCGACGCCATGCTCGAGACGAGCGCCGGCGTCTTGGAGAAGGTCGACCAGAGTTCTGGCCCGGGCTCGCTCACTGGCCTCCAAGGCTTCACGAATAGCCGCCGGGTCGCGGCCCCCATCAGATGACTTGGAGGATCGCATCAGCAGCTCGACCTCGAGCTCGTAGGCGCGATGCTGCGAGCTGGCGAAGGCGGCCCGCAGGTCCGGATCGGCGATCCGGGTGCGTAAAGCCTCGATCTCTTCGAGCGCCTCGCGGACGTGCTGTCGCGCGGCCCGGATCTCTCCTTGCTCGGCCTCGGCCTGGGCCATGGCGCCGAGGCTCTGGGCGATACCCGGCTTGTCACGGATGGCTCGGCGGTGTTTGAGCGCCTCCTTCAGTTGGACCAGCGCCTTGTCGTAATGCCCTTGCCGCATCTTGGCCTCGCCAGTCCAATGCAGCGCGTCCGCCTGGCCGCGACGATCGTCCGACTCGGTATGGATCTGCAGGGCCTGGGCGAAGAAATCGAGTGCCTCTTTCGGTTTGCCGCTGGCTAGTGAGCTTTGCCCAAGGAGCCTCAGAGAGATCGCCTGGGTCGGCTGGGCGCTGCCTCGGGTGGCCGCTACCAAGGCCTCTCGATGATGGACCGTTGCCTGGTCGAAGTGGCCGAGCTTGCTCTGCAGTCGGCCGAGGTTGTTCAAGGTGGCTGCTTCACCGACTCGCTCCTTGGTCTTTCGCCGAATCGGTAGAGCTTGCTCGAGGTAGAACCGGGCACGCTCGAGCTCGCCGAGATTGAGATAGGCAGCACCGAGGTTACTGAGTAACCGCCCTTCCCAGCGAACGTCGCCGAGCTCTCGCGTGATCTCCAAACCCGCTGTGTAGTGGGTCAGCGCCTCCTGGTGCTCGCCGAGCTTGCGGTAGCAGACCCCGAGATTGTTGAGGGTATGGGATTCCTTCTTGCGGTCGCCGATCGACCGGCGAATGGTGATCGCCTGCTCGTAGGCGCTGATGGCGAGCTCCGGCTCACCAAGCCGCTCATAGACTTCGCCTAAATTGGTCAGCACCAGGGCTTCCGTGCGCTGCTCCTCGGCTCGCCGTACGAGCTCGAGGGCGCCCTCGTAACAGTCCTTGGCTTCGTTCAGGCCTCCGGTGCGATGAGTCACCAAACAAAGGTTGTTCTGACTCAAGGCCTGCCCTGCAAGGTTCCCGAGATCCAGTTGGAGTGCCACCGCTTGGTCGAGGTAGTCGCGTGCCAGGTGTGGCTCGCCTTTGTAGAGAAGGGTGAGCCCCAGATCGGCCAGGGCAATGGCTTCGCCGTGCCCCTCGCCGACCTTGCGGAACAGCGCCGCAGCATCCTTCAACCCTTTGATCGTCTCCTCGGCATCTCCCAGGAGATCGTGCAAGATGGCGCTGGCGAGGCTCGCCCAGGCGACTCGGTGCTCGTCGCCCAAGGCCTCCCAATGGCCTTTCGCCTCTCGATACTGCTCGAGCGCGAGGGTGCGCGATTCACGGGTCTCGTCCAGGCTCGCCTCGCCGGCCTCCGTCGCGGCTTGCAGGGCCCGTCGGCGCGGTGGATTTGCGGCACTCGGTTCGCCCAACGCGACCAGGGAGAGGGCGTAGTGCCCGGGGCCGACGCCTAGGTCCTGCGAGCTGACTTCGACCTGCCACGTGTCCTCGGTCTCAGGTTGGAGGAGAAGCGTCTCCGGACCCCACCGGTAAGTTGGAGCGTTGACCGAGCAAGGGCTGCAGCCGGGGCCGTGGGCCGAGACGACGACATCGATGCCCTGTTGCTCGACGTGGATCAACCACGGTCGATCCGGGGTAAGGATCGCCTCATAGACATGGGTCTCTGTTGGCGACAGGGTGCGCTCGATCGGTGTCTCGGGAAGCAGCCGAGTCGGCGGCGGAGACGTGTCAGCGGTCGTTTCGGCCAAGGCGAATGCCAGGCCGACGATCGCCGTCAGTAGGAAGAGAGCGGTTCGATAATTCATGGGACGGATCGTTAGTGACCTTAGCACGGAGAGGACATATTCGCACCGCCCGAACGGCCCCAAATGGTAAGGTCGCGGCCCGTGACTTCTCCCGGTACCATCGTCACTGTCGCCATCGTGGCAAGGTGGCTTTTTTGCCTGGTCATCTTTCCTAATTTCCTGACTGGGATCGCGACGGTTGGAGACCAGTACACCTTCGACAGCTACCGCGAGATCGCGGCACAGCTGCTTGCCGGCAACGGTTACCGCGTGGCACCGGAGGCGATCCCTTGTCTGCACCGGCCGCCGGGTTATGTCGCCGTCCTGTTGGTGTCGTTCCCTGCCAGCGAGCTGGCCTATCTCTTCGCGCAGTTCTGGAACGGCTTGCTCGGCGGTTTGGCGACTTGGGCGACGATCACCATGGGACGGCTGTGGGGGCTGTCACGCCTCGCCGCCTCTATGGCCGGCTACGGTGTGGCCCTGTGGCCCTTCCTGGTCTGGGAGACCAAGATCACGGTACCGGAGAACCTCTTGGTGGCGCTGCTACCGCTGGTCTTCGTTGCTCTCGGTCGCTGGCGTGGCAGTGGGGCGCCGGAGTGGCTGGTCGTCGCCGGGGCTTTGGCAGGACTGACGACGCTGACCCACGGTCTCTACCAGGTGCTGCTGCCGGCCTTGTGCTTGACGATCCTGACGTTTGGCGATCGACCACGGCGCTGGAGCGCGGTGGTAGTGCTATGCCTCGCCTATGGGGCGATGGTGACGCCGTGGCTGGTGCGCAATGCGCAGGTCGCCGGCCAGCCGATGGGGGTGGCGACAGGCTTCGGCATGCACTATCTCCGCGGTCTCCAGAGCTGGAGTGTCTTGACTTCGGGGGAACCCTACTTCCGCGATCACGATCCGGAGATGGCGGCGGTCCACCAGCGCCTCGCCCAGGCCGGCTTCGACACTTCGGACGATGACTTCATGCGGTCCGACCCGGCGACCAATCGCTTCCTCGACGGAGTGGCGTGGGACGATGTACGCGCGCGTCCCGGCAATCTCGTACTGCGCGCCGTGGTGCGGGCGCCGCTCCTGTGGGTTCAGCAGCAGACCGCATCGCGCAGCCTGGTCACAGCGCTTCTGCTGCTGCCACTCTTTCTGTTGGCGGCGAGGGGTTTACTACGACATTGGCAGCTGCAACTGCTCGGACCCTTCGTCACCTTGGTGGGCTTGAACCTGACGATCGCCGCCATCTGCCCGGAGGCGATCCCGATGCGCTACGGCCTGCCGTTGATGCCGCTCCTATGCCTGTTCGCCGCTCGCGGCTTGCCTCAGGGCGCCGCGACGCGAAAAGGCAGCGAGATCGTCGCCTGATCGCTGGTGGTCGCGTGGTCGACGGCGACGTCGAGGTCGAAGACCTGGGTCAGGTTGTTGCCGGCGACGTCTTCGAGGATGGTGTCGACCTCGATCGCATAGGTCCCGGCACGCCACGCCTGAGCGGGGAGAAAACGCAGGCGCTTCTCCTCGTCGAGGATTTCGATCTCCCCGGCGACGGTGCGACGGTTGGCGTCACGGATGCGGACGACGCGCTGCAGTAGACCGTGGTCGAGAGGCTCGGGAAAGTGCAGCTCCAGGGGTGACTGGCCCTCGGCGGCGGGAGCCTCGATGTGCCACAGGTCAGGGTCCAGGGCCGCACGATCGGCGGCGGAGACGGTGAAAGCTTTCTCGAAGCTTCGGGTGAGAGGCAAGCCGTCGGCATCATGCCAGGCCTCGTCGATCACCAGGCGATAGGCAGAGCCGGCCGCAAGTGGCGGGCCGGCTTCGAGGTGTGGCCGCAGGCCGCGCTTGATCCGCCCCGGATCGAAGAACAAGGTGAGGCGGCGCATGCCCGGATCCCACAGCTCCTCGCCGACCTCGAGGAAGGGCCGGTCGACGACTTGGCCCGCGGCGTCGAGCAGGCGGATGTGCTCGTAGGCCTCGCCGCGGCCCATGGGAGCAGAGAAGTGGATATAGAGGCGCAGCAGGTTCTCGGGCAGCTCGGAGGCGGTGGGATAGACCCTTGCCACGTGGGTCGAGGGCTCGGTGGCGCCGGCCGGCAGGGCGAAACGGGCGGTGACTTCGGTCGCCTGGCTGGTACTGCCGTTCGACCAGCGCTGCAGGCGACCCGGGTCGAGTCGCACGCTATAGGTCAGACCCGGTACCAGGGGATACCGCGGCCGGAAGCGCAGGACCTCACCGTCGACCGCCCAGGCACCGGCGACCGCCGGCTGGGTCTCGTCGCGGGGCACCTCGGTCCCGGTGAAGACGGCGAAGGCGGCTCGCCATTCGTCGCTCGTCGGGGGCTGACGACGGAGAGCATCAAGCAGGACCGCGTCGAGGCCGGTCGCAAAAAAGGTACCGAAGTGGGCGCTGTCGGCCTCGGTGTCGAGGTGCAGGGCAGGTGTTGCCGGTTGCGCTACTGCGACGCTGCTGCCGACGAGAGTCACCAAGACCAAGAGCCACCCCCGGCGGGCGATCCGCCAGGGGGTGCGAGACCAGCCTAGATCCACTCGGTCTTCCACAGGCGCAGCTGCAGCGAGCCGGAGGAGACGTCGCGACGCAGCACGACGAGGTTCTCGTCGTCGAAGGTATCGACCCGCAGCACGCCGCCCATCGGTAGGGTGACATAGGGCACGCCGGCCGTGGGGTTGTCGCGCGTAATGTCGACATCCTCGCGGAGAGCCTTGGCCTTGGCGACGTCGTCAGGAGCGATCTTCATGCCGCCGCGGCTCGAGTTGAGCACCAGGATGTAGGGCTCGCCCTTCTTGTTGAAGCTGATCATGTCGAGGGGCCGGTTACCGAAGCCGAGCTCGGCGATGGTGGTGCCCTTCACGTGGGCGCCGTCCTCGAGCTTGCCGACCGGGAAGGTGACCAGCGGGGTGCAGGTGTAGGCGGCGAGGAGGTGGGCCTCGCCCTCGATCTCGTAGGGCATCAGGGTAGAGATCGGCGCGTGGGTCTCGTACTTACCGTGCGCGCCGTGGTAGATCTCGACGCTGGTGGCATTCATTGCACCGGTGAAGGGGTAGGGGATCTGGCGCAGGTTGGAGGCGAATTCTTCATTCGACAGGCCGGCGACGTAGAGGTTGCCGTCCGAGTAGGCGATGTCGGTGATGGTCAGGGCACGCATCGGACGGCCTCGGCGCGTCTTGGCGTCCTCGGCCGGCGCGTTGGCGATCATCGCCTTGGTGTGGGCGGCGCCTTCGAGCTCGACGACGGCGAACTCGCCCTTGCCATCGACTCGTAGGATCACCGGCGTCGCGTCGTCACCGCGGCCGCGGGAGACGGAGAGGTAGATGTTCTTCGACGTCGGGTGGACCGCGATATCCTGGATCAACACGTCGCGCGGGGTGGTGCCCAGTAGGCCAGCGACCTTCTCGTCGACGTCGGCGATCCCCGGCAGCTCTTCGTCCGATGGCTTGTCAGTATCTTTGAGCTGGATCGCATAGACCGCGGTGCCCACCGAGTCGGCGACGAAGAGCACATCGTCGGGCCCGAAAGTGAGCTGGCCGGCGGATTGGAGCTTCAACGGGTCGGCGGCCGTCTTGGTGGCCGAGTCTTTGCCCGGCTCGGCGGTGGCGGTGAAGGCGAGAGCGAGGCTGGTGAGGAGGATCAGGGCGAGGCGCACGAACTGAGACGGCGTTGCCTTAGACGGCGTTACCAGAGACATGGGCGATCTCCTTGTCGAGGATAGCGTGGAGGCCAGGGCCGGCCGGGTATCGAGACTCTGTATGCAAGGGTACGAAGCGCCGATGTACATGGCAGGCGAGCCACGGTAACGATCCTGTAAAAGTCGACTAGCCGCAGGCGTGGAGCTTCTTGACCAACAGGCGGCGCTCACTGAGGGAGCGGGTTTTGCTGCTGGCGGCAGCGAAGTAATCGCGCGCCCGGTCGACCTGGCCGTCGCGCAGGTGGAGCTCACCGAGGGTGGCGTCGAGGAGGTGGTAGTCGCCCAAGGTACGCAGGCCGGTGGCGCCTTCGATCGCCGAGATGCCGGCTCGCGGGCCTTCGATCTGGGCGACGACGATTGCCCGGTTGAGCTCGCCGATGGGTGAGGGGTGGAGGTCCAACAGGCGATCGTAGAGCTCGCGGATGGCTGGCCAATCGGTGGCGGCGAAGCTTGGTGCCAGGCAATGCTGCGCGGCGATCCCCGCCTCCAGGTGGTAACGCGAGATCTCGGTGCCGGCGGCCGAGGTGTCGAGATATTCGAGCGCGCGGACGATCAGGGGCTTTTGCCAGCGGCTGCGGTCCTGGTCTTCGAGCAGCAGGATGCCGCCTTGTGAGTCGAGCCGGGCATCGAAGCGGGCGGCATGGAAGAGCATCAGGGCCAGTAGGGCGTGAGTCTGTGGCGTGCGGCAGATCGGATGCTTCGCCAACTGGTGGCACAGGCGGATCGCCTCTTCGGTCAGGTCGCGCCGGATCAGCTCATTCGGATGCTGCGAGTTGTAGCCCTCGTTGAACAGCAGGTAGAGAACGCTGTGGACCGAGTCCAGGCGCGGCGCCAGGTCGGCGCCGGCGGGCACAGCGAACTCGACGCCCGGCTCGGTGAGCTTGCGCTTGCCGCGATAGAGCCGCTTCTTGAGGTTGGCCTCGCGGGTCAGAAGGGCACGAGCGATCTCGCGGATGCTGAAGCCGCAGAGGATCTTGAGCGCCACGGCGACCTGCGAAGGCGCCGGCAGCTCGGGGTGGCAGCAGGCGAACAGCATGCGCAGCTGGCTGTCGCGGATCTCCGACTCCAGACACAGCTGGTCGAGCTCGGCCCGTCCGCCGGTCCGTGAGTTGGCCAGCCAGGCGACGTCGGGGGCATACTTCTCGACCGTGCGCTGGCGTCTGAAGGCGTCCAGCGCCTTGTTGCGCGCGACCCGATAGACCCAGGCGCCGGGATCCTTCGGGTTGCCCTGCAGCTTCCATGTTTCGAGGGCCTGGAGGAGGGCGCTCTGCACCACGTCTTCCACCAGGTCGAGGTGGCGCAGGCCGAAGGCACGGGTGAGGAGCGCCACCAGCTTGGCCGCTTCGTGGCGAAAGAAGTGATCGACCAGGCGATCCGTCTCCGCCCGGTCGGAGGCTCTCGCTGAAGGCTCTCGCCCGCGGGTCACGAAGCGGCAGCCTCCTGCGGCTCCGATTCGGTGACGCCGTGTTCCTGGAAGATCTGGCGCACCTCGACGCTGCCGTCGAACTCGTAGATCGGGCAATCCTTGGCGATCTCGACCGCTTCGTTCATCGTCGCGACGTCGAGGGCGAAGTAGCCGGCCACCATCTCCTTGGCTTCAGCAAAAGGACCATCCGACACCACGCCGCCGGCGGACACCGTCTTGCCGCCGGGCTGTAGCGGTTGGCCATGCTCGTAGACCCCGCTCTCGCTCAGCTCTGCCACCCAGCTCTGCCACTTCTGCATGTGCTGCTGCATCTCTTCCGGCGAGACGTCCTCCGCATTGAGAATGCCGCCGTGAAACAGGAACATGTACTCCGCCATGGTCTTCTCCTTTTGTAGCGTCGATCGAGGGAAGTCTCGGCCGCGCGCTGACCGTTTGCCCCTAAGACGTCCGAGGGGGCTCGGGGGAGACTTTCGGCTCCGAAATTCTTCGCCGCGAGCGAAGAATCAAACCGACCATGCTCGATCAGAGCGTCTGCGTCGGTCAGATCGTCTGCGCCGGTTAGATCGTCTGCGCCGGTTAGAGCGTCTGCGCTCCGGCGTAACCGACCCAAGCCGCGCCCAGCCCGAGGAGAACCTGGGCCGCGATGTTGAGGCCTGCTCGGGCTGCCTGAGTGGCGTGGATCAAATCGAGCGTCTCATAGGCGAAGCTCGAGAATGTGGTGAAGCCACCGAGAACGCCGACGAGAAGAAACAGCCGCTGGGCCGGACCGAGGATCTGGCGCAGCTCCATCAGTCCGCCGAGGAAGCCAATCACCAGGCAGCCGACGACATTGACGGTCAGGGTACCGAGGGGAAAGGCACTATGCGGCAGCAGGCGATGCACCAGGCCGCTGACCATGAACCGGGCGCTCGAGCCGACGAAGCCTCCCAGGCCTACCAGGAGAACCCGGCCGAAGTAGGAAGTGTCCATCCCGGTAGGCACTGGCCCGGTCCCATTCCAGAGCGCGAGCGCTAGCCCTCAGGCTGGACGACCGAGGCCTTGGTGATCGTCACCGTCTCGACTGGCAGGTTCGCCTGCACGCCACGCCGTTCCGTCTTCACCGCGGCAATGGCGTCGGCGATCTCCATGCCCTCGACAACCTTGGCAAAGACCGTGTAACCCCAGCCCCGAGCCGATTTGGCGGTGTGGTTGAGGTAGGCGTTGTCGACCACGTTGATGAAGAACTGCGCCGTGGCGCTGTGTGGGGCGTTAGTGCGCGCCATGGCGAGGGTGCCGCGGTCGTTCTTAAGACCGTTGTCGGCCTCGTTTTGGATCGCGTCGCGCGTGTCTTTCTTCTCCAAATCGGGGGTGAAGCCGCCGCCTTGGACCATGAAGTCGGGGATGACACGATGGAAGATTGTTCCGTCGTAGAAGCCGGACTCGACATAGGCGAGGAAATTTTCGACCGTCCCGGGCGCCTCTTTAGCGTAGAGCTCGATGACGATCTTGCCCTTGGAGGTTTCGAGGGCGACTTGGGGATTGGCTTCCTGGGCCGTGGCAGGCGCGGCGAGGCTGATTGTTGCGACAGCGATGAGCAGGCCGATGGCAGACAGATACTTCATCATGAGATTCTCTTATTCGGTTGGGGGATGCACGTGGCGCGCGGTCCACGCTGTTGGATACGCCGACTGGATACGTCGGTGATTCTAACCTGGCGGGAACTCCAGGCGACAGCACGGGTCCAATAGGTCATGGGTTCGACCCACAGCCAGAACGGAAGGGACTCCCACGCCGATCGCTCGAAACCGAGCGAGACCCTACAAGTTCCGGCTCGTCGCGGGCTTGCGGCGCACGGTGAGCACCTCGAGATCCTCCGACGGGCAGCGTTTCATGAACTCGAGATCAGCCTGCTGCGCGATGGCGCGAGGGCGGCGGCGAAAGATTTTCAGGCTCTGCGCCAGCGGTTCCCCGATCTGCTCGGCGAGAGCCTGGTCAACATCCTGGGCTACATCCTGCTGGCCAAAAGGGATCTGGCG
>JBCCGX010000149.1:0-12773 GCA_039029035.1 Acidobacteriota bacterium
CTCTTCGATCTGCGCCGCCTTGGTCTTGACGTGGGTGGTCGCCTTGGTCGACATGTTGTTGCAGTCGACCTTGACGCTGGTTTTGGCGATCACGTCCACCGACTCGGCATCGATCTTGACTTTCCCCTTGGGCGCCAGGATATCGATGTCGCCGGTCTTGTTCTCGATCGTGATCTTGTCGCGCTTGATGTTGATATGGAAACGCTGTTGGCGCGACGCGTCGGCGACCTCGATGAACTCTTCCTTGTCGTTGACCTCGATCCGGTGCTTGTCCTTACTGGTGACGACGATGGTCCGGTTGACATCGTCCATCCACACGCGATGGTTCTTCGAGGTCTGGATCTCAATGCCCTTCTCGCCCTCGAAATCCGTCTTCAGCTTGACGAAATGCCCGTCCCGCGTCTGGACGATGATGCCCTTCTCCGATTCACCTTCCAACAGATGCTCGAAATGGCCATCGACGGTGGAGATCTTGATGTTGTTGCCGTACTCGTCATCCTTGTCTTCCATGCGGATGACTTCGTCGCCACCGGTCTTGAGCTGGACGTTGGGGATCTCTGAGTTGTCGTCGTGCGGGTCCCACATCTCCAGCTGATGCTTGTAGCGCGTATCCAGCGTGATCTTCTTCGCCGGATCGTCCATCTTCAGGGTATGGGGATAGGGCGTGTTGAGGGTGATCGCCTGCTCTTTGTCGTCGAACAGCAGTTGATGCTGGTAGCGCGTCAGGATGCGGTTGCGGATCATTTCGTCGGGCTTGACGATCGGCGTCTTGACGTAGTTGTAGACGCTGCCGATGATCACCGGGTTATCGGGGTCGCCTTCCAGGAAATCGACGATCACTTCGTCGTCGATCAGGGGGTGCCACTGGAAGCCGTGCTTGATACCGCCGTCTTCGAGCATGCCGGCGTAGTGCTGGGAGACGCGAATCCAGCAGGAGGCGTCGGGGCCGTAATCGTGATCCAGGTCCCAATGGAACTGCACTTTGGCGCGGCCGTACTCGTCCATGTACCACTCGGCGCCTTCGGGGCCGACGACGGTGGCGGTCTGCATGGTGACGGCGGGCTGCGGCGTGCGCGGCAAGGGGCGGAAGGTGGTCTCGGCCGGGATGGCGGTGAAGGAAACGGAATAGTCGACACCGGTGGAGCCCGTCTGGGTGGCGTTGTGGCTCAGGGAGACGATCACCCATTTACCGTTCAGATCGTTACGGTAGGCCTCTTCGATGGTCAGCACGGCGCCGCAGGTGATGGAGCGGAAGGTGCCGCTACCGGAGAGGGTCTTGCGCAGGGCGGATTGTGCTTCCACCGCCATCTGCGCATAGTGGGCGCCCTCGCCAGGGGGGTCGAGGTAGCGCTCCAGGTGGTAGTCGTAGATCTCGAGATCGGTGTGATCTTCGGCCGCTGCTTCGGGGCGCATCGGCGGTTTTTCGGGGGCGCGGTAATCCCAATCGCGATAGGCCACCTTGCCGGTGTGGGCGTTCTCCTCGTACACCAGGTCGTGCAGGAACTCCAGATCGGGGCGCTCGTCCGGGGTGGAGAGCACGCCGGCGCCCTTCTTGTAGATACCGACCTCCTCGGGCCAGCATTTGCCGTAGGAGCCGACGTTGTTGCTGATGACCATCAGGCCGTCTTTTTCGTAGTCGAACCA
The DNA here is from genome assembly GCA_039029035.1 of Acidobacteriota bacterium. Taxonomy (GTDB): domain Bacteria; phylum Acidobacteriota; class Thermoanaerobaculia; order Multivoradales; family J023; genus JAAELT01. The sequence continues at coordinate 1,645 of JBCCGX010000149.1, forward strand.
GTAGTAGAGGCCCTCTTCTTCCATCAGCCGTGAGATGAAGGCGAGATCGGTCTCGCGGTATTGCAAGCAGAACTCGCGCACCCGGCAGCCGCCGGCCTGCATGTCGAACTTACCCGCCATGCCACGGGCATCGAGTACCTCGGCGATGATGTCTTGCGCCGGCATCTCCTGGAAGATCTTGCAGTTGCTCTTCTGCCCCAGGAGCCAGAGCTCGGGCACCACTTCACAGCTATAGTGGCCGTAGAGCTTGTCGACCTCACCGGCGCGGCCGGCGTTGGTCTGGCGAATGCTGGCGACGATGCCGTTGAAGGTCTTGACCTTGGGCTTGCGCTTGTCCCATTCGATGCGGATCTTCGCCGGCTGGCGGATCATGTCTTTGATGTTGAGGGCGGGATCTTCCGACCACAGAGTCAGCTGGAAGCGCGACAGCCGCGAGATCTCTTCGTGGGCGTTGAAGGTCAGGACGGTCAAAGGCTGGACGTTGGGCCCTTTCGGGGCTTCGCCCTCGCCCGACTCGCCGCCGCCTGGCTCACCGCCGCCCGCACCGCCGCCGACTTCGAAGAAGTACTGAATGCGATCGGCTACTACGACTTCTCTGACGCCCTTGTCCATCCCGATTCTCCCTGGCGACTATTCGAATTCATGGGTCAGACGGTCGTCGGCGTCCAGATCGAGCTGGATCGAGGCGATCGGCTCGCCGCGCGCCATGCGCTCCAAGATCTCGGTGGAGACGCCCGGCAGCACGTCGCTCTGAATGATGTGATCGATGTTGCGCGCGCCGGTTTCTTCGACCGTGCAGCGCTCGGCAATCCACTCCGCCACATCCTGGGTGTAACCGAGCTCGATGCCGGGGCCCTGCTGCAGACGATCGACGATCTGGCCGAGCTTCAGGTCGACGATGCGGCGCAGCACCTCGGGCCCGAGGGTGACGTAAGGCACGATGGTCATGCGGGCCAGAAGAGCCGGCTTGAAGCGCTCGCGCAAGGCAGGCCGGATCGCCTCCACCAACTCGTCGGCCTCGGGCTCCACGTCACCGGCACACATCTCGACGATGTCGTCGGACGCCAGATTGCTGGTCATGATGATCACAGTGTTTTTGCAATCGATCTCGCGCCCCTCACCGTCGGCCAGGGTGCCCTTGTCGAACACTTGGTAGAAGAGGTTCATCACGTCGGGATGGGACTTCTCCACCTCGTCGAGCAGGACCACGCTGTAGGGGCGCTGGCGGATGGCCTCGGTCAGGATGCCGCCCTCGCCGAAACCGACATAGCCCGGCGGCGAGCCGATGAGGCGCGACACGGTATGAGATTCCATGTACTCCGACATGTTGACCGTGGTCATGAAACGCTCGCCGCCGAAGAGCAGGTCCGCCAGGGCGAGACCGGTCTCGGTCTTGCCGATGCCCGAAGGGCCGACGAGCAGGAACACACCCTGGGGCGTGTTGGGATTGCCCAGGCCGGCGTGGGCGGCCCGCAGCCGTTCGGCGACGGCCGCGATGGCTGGCTCTTGGCCGAGCACCCGCTCGCCAAGGCGTGTCTCGAGGTCGAGCACCGCCTGGGCCTGGTCACGCAACATCTTGCCGGCGGGAATGCCGGTCCAATCGGAGACCACGGCGGCGATCACGTCGGCCGTGACCTCGAGCGGGATCAGGCTGTCGTCGCCACGCACTGCCTCGAGCTTGGCCAGCGCCGCATCCAGATCTTCGGGAGCGACGTCGGCCACTTCTGATTTTTCGGTCGCGGCCTCGCCCTCGATCTCCCCGGTCTCCGCATCGCCTGGCTCACTGTCGGTCTCGCTTGCTGCCTCGTCGGCTTCGGCCTCGGCCGCTGTATCCGTCGCACCCTCCTCACTCGCGATCTGTTCGCCGCGGGCCGCCAGCACGGCATGGACCGCGTCGCGCTCGGCCTCCCAACGCTGTCGCAGGGTTTCCAGCTCGTCCTTCGCCCCGGTGATCTCGGCGTCGAGTTGCTCGATGTCATTGGTTTCGACCGGGCTACCGCCTTCGAGGTCGCGCACCAGGGCATTGCGAGCGATGGTGGCGTTCTCGATCCGCCGCTCGAGATCTTCGATCGGCGCCGGTTTGGAGGTGAGCGCAATCTTCACCCGGGCGGCGGCGGTGTCGAGCAGATCGACGCTCTTGTCCGGCAGCTGACGTCCGGCAATGAAACGCTCGGCGAGCTCCACCGACGCGACGGTGGCGTCGTCGAGGATGCGCACTTCGTGTGCGTCCTCGAACTTCGACTTGATGCCACGCATCATGATCAGGGCACGCTCTTCGTCGGGCTCGTCGACTTTCACCAGCTGGAAGCGCCGGGCGAGGGCAGCGTCTTTCTCGAAGTATTTCTTGTACTCTGACCAGGTGGTGGCCGCCAGGGTTCGCAGCTCACCGCGCGCGAGAGCCGGTTTGAGCAGGTTGGCGGCGTCACCCTGGCCGGCCGATCCGCCGGCGCCGATCAGGGTGTGCGCCTCGTCGATGAAGGTGACGATCGGTGTCGGCGATTCCTTGATCTCGGCAATGACGGATTTGAGCCGGTTCTCGAACTCTCCCTTGACCCCTGCGCCGGCCTGCAGCAGGCCGAGGTCGAGGCTGCGAATCTCGACACCGGCCAGCACCTGGGGCACGTCCCCACTCGCCACTCGCAACGCCAGGCCTTCCACCAGGGCGGTCTTGCCGACGCCGGCCTCGCCGACCAGGATCGGGTTGTTCTTGCGCCGCCGGCTGAGGATGTCGATCATCTGGCGAATCTCGACGTCTCGTCCGTAGACCGGATCGATCTCGCCGTTGCGCGCTGCGGCGGTGAAGTCGAGGGTGAACTGATCGAGCGCCGGCGTCTCGGGGGCCGGGCCGTCTTCGGCCGCCGCCATCTGCCGCCCCGGCCCGAAGCGGCCGGTCGGCCGGCGATTCTCCACCGAGTTGGCGACGATATCGGGGAATTCCCGGCGCAGGACGTCGAGCTGGATATTTCCAAGGAGCCCGAGGTAGGGATAAAGCCCGCTCCCCTGATCGCCGAGAGCCGCCGCCAGAAGGGCGCCGGAGCGAATTTCTACTTCGCCGTACTCGAGACTGCCGACGAGAAAGCCGGTTTCCAGCGCGTCGAGCAACAGAGGGGAGAGCCGCGGTTGGCTGCCGTTACCGCGCTGCAGATCCTCCAGAGCATGCAGAAAGCGGGTTTCGAGCTCGCCGGGCTCAACATCGAAATGGCGCAGAATCAGGGGTAAGTCACCCTGACCGTTCTCCAAGAGCTTGAGCAGCAAATGTTCGAGCGTCACCTCATAGTGGGTGCGGAGGTTGGTGAAGCCCAAGGCCCCCTCCAGAGCCTCGGTGAGGTGCGAATTGGCTTTCTGCAGCAGACCACGGACGTCCTGCGTAATCATGGGAAAAGAATCCTTCAGTTGAGTGCCGGATGCCGCCGGGAAAAAATGACCGACGGATCGTGATCGAGCCCAGCGCCGGACGTGATCCAGCCAGTCCAGCCCAGGCGAGCGCCATCGGCGCCTTGCATTTTCGCCGGCGGGATGTCTTGCCGCCGGATGACGAACTCGAAGTCGAAATCGAAACGGTTGCCGGCCCACAGATGGACGAGGGCCGAGAGCTGGCGAAACTTCTCGCCATCGGGCAGGAAGCTCTTGAACTGGACGAACGAAAGTGGGCCGATGCGCACCCGGAACTTGCCGGAACGATCGGGAATCTCGGCGCCCACCGTGAGGTCTTCACCGAGGCTGCAGTTTCGGCCTCCGATCGCGTTGCACTGCTCTTTAGCGATCGGGGTCCAGCGCAGAACCCAGGGCTTGATACGGATCTGCGGCAGGCGAAAATAGTCCGCCAGGATCAACCTCAGATTGATCAAAGGGCGCGGCCGCGGCGCCATGAGACCGATGTAGCGGATCAATCGTGGTACCGGCAGCTCGGTCTGTTCTTGGACCTTGCGCTCGCGCAAGCCGACGAAAGAAAGGATATGTTCCGAGACCTCGTCACGCGCGCCCGGCTCGTAGCGATAGGGGTAGCGATACTTCTGCCAGGCGCGGTAATAGAACGACAGCAGGCGGTGATTGAACAGATCGAGCAGCTCGGTCAACGGTCCACTATCGAAATCGGGACTGTTGATCAGCTCGGTGAAGTAGATCGGCGTCGGCGTAGTGAAACCGTAGAGCCCCATGAAGTTGACGATGATCTGATAGATCTCTCCGTCGCGGTCGAACCGGCGCAGCGCACCGCTTTCGTCTTCCTTGGCCGGCAGCGGCCCGGCCCATCGCACGTCAGCGGGCGAGAAGCCGAGACCGCGGTCGGGGCGCAGACGAAGCGTTTCGGCCGCCATCGGGCCCTCACGACCGATCGCAGGCGGCGCCTTGGTTCCGGAGGTTTCCGGGTTGGCGCCCCGCCGCCAGTGCTCCAGAAGGTAGACGAGCTGAAAGAAGTCGAAGCGGTAAGCCTCGCTCTTGATCGACTCCTTCAGACGAGAGGCTGCTTGCCGATCTTCAGCGGACATTCCAGGTCGTCTTTCTCCGGCTTGCTGTGACGGATCCGCAAGCGGGTGAAGGAGTTGGTGCTGGCATAGAGGGCGAAGAACTCGTTGAGCACCTCACTGAACAGGAAGAGATCCCCTTCGTCGGCGAAGTGACTCTCGTCCACCGTCAGGGCGAGCTCGCTGCCGCACACCGGGGCGCCACCGATGAGCCGCTGCAAAGGCTGGCTCTCGGCAACGAGGATGCTGTCGATGCGCCGTTTATTGGCGCGTTTGCCTCCGAGGTCGTAGAGCGTCAGGATCTGGCGCAGCGCTGTGGCTTCGCCCAGGGAGAGAAAATTCAGTGCCATGTGCGAGATGAAGTTCCACGGCGCCCGTTCCCCCAGGTCGGGATAGACCGGCGCGGTCGGCCGCGTGATGTTCTTGAACACCGCGTAGGAGCAAAGATCACCGTCCGCCGTGTTGATTTCGCCAACGCCGAGCTCACTGCACAACCGGCCATTCATACAAGTGAGCTCGAGCGACAGGGTTTCGCTCCGCGGCAATTTGGCGTCGGAGCTGGACGAGATCAGCCGCAGCTCCGTGCGCCAGTTCTGGCCCAAGCCCGGGCGGTGCGTGACGTGGTAGAAGATCCCGTCGCCGCCGGCCTCGGGATCATGCTCGAAGGAATAGAACGGATAGCGCGTCCGCGAACGGCCTTCGCCATCTCGCAAGGCTTGCACGTCGTCGACCGTGATGACCTCATAAGCGCCGGGGTACAGCCGGTCGCCCTCGACATGCTCCCACTGGCGGAGATGCTCGACCGCAATGGGCTTGCCGTCCTTGGCGAAGAGATTGATGATCGGCGTGACGTGCAACTGGAAGTTGTCGGTTGTGGGCCGAAATTCGTCCGGCGGCCGGCGATCGAACTCGAAGGTGAGATGGAACGTCTCTTGCCCGTCTTCGAGCTCGAGGGTGCCGAGATCGCGCAGCTCGACGAAGAGGAATTTCTCTGGGAAGGCGAAGTATTCGGCCAACAAGCGATATCCGGGGAAGCTGATGCCAGGATAAGGCAAGAGCTCCTCGCCCTCGGCGAAGCCCACCGGCTGGATCACGCCATTCTCGCTCGGCGCCCGAAAGACACGCTCGTTGTCACGACCGAAACGCAGGCGCAGGCGCGACACAGACCGCCGGAGCAGGTCGTAGGCGCGGAACGTCACGGAGGGCTCCCCCATGAGGAAGAACCGCAGGCCGTCGAGATCGATCTTCTTGCCGTCGGCGCCCGGCAGGAGGCGCAAGCGAATCTCGAGCCGGCGCTGACCGTCGTCACCAACGGCAATGCCCGCATCGTCGACGGTGAGCGGAAACAGGCGCACCGGATAGACGGTGCGAAAATGGCAGCGCACCTCGAGCGAGGTTCGGCGCGACTTCACCCGGAAGCCTCGGTCCACCGTCTGCGGCTGGTCGAGCTCACCGGGGCGTGGATTGAATTGCAATAGCGCCAGCGACGGGATCGGTCGCAGATAGTGCGGCCAAGCCAGCTCCATCAACGAGTGGGTGAGCTCGGGGAAATCGTTGTCCAGACGCTGATGGATCTGCCCGGAAAGCCAGGCAAAGGACTGGACCAACCGCTCCACATGCGGGTCGCGGGAGGCGACGTCTCGCAAGCCCAGGTACTCCGCCCGGTCCGGGTAGAGCCGTGCGTAATCGCTCCCTGCCTGATCGAGGTAGTTGAGCTCGGCGTCGTAATACCTTCGATCAGCCTCGTTCTGACGATCGCGCAAAGACATGAGTTACCCTGCCGCCAGCACTATCAACGCCCAGCAGTCCCAGGACGCTCGTGAGGTCAGCTCACCGTCCACGGACCGCGTCACGACAGACTCGCCTGGCCATCGCTGGCGAAGGTGGTGCGATACTTGACCCAGGCTCTCTCGCCGTCCTGCTCCTCGATCTCGCCGGTGATCAGAAACGACGCTCGGAATTCGTCCTCTGAAGGATCGACACGCTGTACCCGCGGGTTGTGCAGTCGCGGCTCATAGTCGCGAATGAGCTTGGTGATCACCTGTTGCAACTGCAGCATGGAATCCGGATAGTCGGCATAGAAAGCCGACATGTGGGGGATGCCGTAGTCCGGCAGATGGGTCAGCGTGCCCTGCCGCGTGTTGAGCAGCAAGCCGAGATGAATTCGAATCGCGTCACCCAGCCAGCGAGGCGAATCCTGGCCCGAGCGATGAGGATCGCTCAACATCTTCTCGAAGAAGCCGCGGTTTCCTGTCGGCCGAGCCATCTTCCGTCCTCACCTCCGACTCGCATCGCAACACGACGTTCGCCGTCCAGACGTCCGGACGGCGATCTGATGTTCTTTTCACGGATCCGGGGCGAAACACCTTCACCCCCCGGCCATCGGCCGGGAGGCGAAGAGCGTGACTATCGCCCTTCGAACCAGGAGTCGGTGTACTCGATGTTGCCGTCGAAGAATCGCCAGGTGATTCTCTCGTAACGGAACGACACCTCCTCCATGTGTTTGTACTGCTCGTTAGCCGGGTTGTCGACATCGGGCATGTAAGGACGGATCGACGTGATCCGGGCATTCTCGAGAACGTGGTTGTAGTACTCCTCCTCGAGACCGTCCTCGTTGATCTGGTACCACTTCAAGGTCACCATGGGAATGATCTTGCCATTGCACAGGTATTGGTAGAGCAACGGCGAGGCCTTGTCGTAGTTCTTCACCGCCACCAGGTTCTTGTGCACCCGAGTACCGGTCGCCGAGCCGTCCTTGCGATCGGTGGGCATGTAGACCTCATGGTTGAAGCCCAAGACTTCGATCGTATCCTCACGGCCTTGCACTTTGCAGGAGCCCGGAATGTCGGGAATGTCCATGTACGAGGGAAGGGGCATAACTCAATCCTCCACTAGTTATTATTGTTTGGATCCAAGTTCAGTTCTTGGCTTTGGGAAGACGCGAAACCAACGAAAGGTTCACGTCGATACCTTCGATCTGGAAATGTGGCCGAACTTTCATATCGACTTTATAAAACCCTGGATTGTCGGCGACATCCATGACTTCGATCTGCGCCGCGGACAGCGGGCAACGAGCCTTCAGCTCGGGCGTCGGGCTCGGCATCTCGGTAACCAACGTGCCGATCCAATCCTGCAGACGAAGCTGCAACTCGTCGCGCTCGAGCGAAGAGCCGATGTTTTCGCGCTGCATCACCTTGACATAGTGCGCCAGGCGAGAAACGAGAAACAGGTAAGGCAGCCGGGAGCTGAGCCGACTGTTGGAGGTCGCGTAGTCCCCGTCCTTGCCGGTGTACTCCTTCGGCTTCTGGCTCGAATTCGCACTAAAGAAGCAAGCGTAGTCCTTGCTCTTGTAGAACGCCAGCGGAATGAAACCGAGCTCGGCGAGCTCGTACTCCCGACGGTCTGAGACCAGAACCTCCGTCGGCACTTTGTAGGTCGTCCCGCCCGAAGCTTCATAGAGATGCAACGGCAGATCCTCCACCAGGCCGCCGGACTGCGGGCCACGGATGTTCACGCACCAACCGTGCTCGGCAAAGCTACGGGTCAGGCAGCTTCCGAAAGCGTAGCTCCCGTTGCCCCAAAGATAGTTATTGTGGGTTTCACCCGAAGCATCTTCGACAAAATGAAAATTCTTCGCCGGCCGGGTCTCGGGGCCATAGGGCAAGCGCAAGAGGAAACGCGGCAAGGTCAAGCCCACATAGCGCGAATCTTCCGTCTCGCGAAACGAATTCCACTTGGCGAAGGCGTCCTGATCGAAGAGCGCCGTCACATCGGGTTGTAGTGCCAGTTTCTGCATGTCCTCCTGGCCGAAGAAGCTGGCTCCGACCGAGCCGATGAAGGGCGCATGGCAGGACGCCGCGACCTTCGACAGCTCACGCAGAAGAGCGTGGTCAGCGCCTGTGTTCTCGAACTCGTAGTTGCCGAGAATCGCGCCGAACGGCTCACCACCCGCCTGATCGTACTCCTGCTCGTACATGTGTTTGAAAAGGCCCGATTGGATCAGCTCGGGCACTTCTTCGAAGTCGTTCAGCAGCTCCTCTTTCGAGGCGTTGAGCATCTCGATCTTGACATTGCGCCTGAAATCGGTCCGCTTGACCAGAAAGTCGAGGCCGCGCCAGGACGACTCCATCTGCTGAAAGTCCTTGTGGTGCAGGATTTCGTTGACCTGGTTGGTGATCTTCTTATCGAGCTCACTCACCACTTTGTCGACCAGCACCTTGTCCACTCGCTCGACCGGCGCCTCCGAATTGGTCACGGCGTCGACCAATAGGTTGAGCGCATGGGTCAATCGACCCTGACTGGTCTTGCGGTCGCCGGATTCATCAGGCGCGGTGAGATCGACTTTTTTCAGCAAAGCGTCGAGCGAGTCGATCGTTTTGACCGCTTGTTCCGGGGCTTGGGCCGCGCTTTGATTTGCCATGATTCAATTTCTCCTGCGGTACGATGCGGGAAATGCCTCGAGTGCTGGCCGCAACTCAGTCGTCTTCGTCTTCGTCGTCCGCAACATGGATGTTGACTCGCGCGTTGTCGGGAAGCGGGGCGAGGCGGCCGAGCTCCGACCGAATCGTCTCCAGATGCTCGGCATCCTTACCTCCCTTGACAAGGATTCGGTCGAGCGCCTGGCGAAACTCTCGATTGGTGATCACTTTGGCTTTGAGATCCGTCAGGAGTCGCCGCAGCTCGATCATCTCGCGCAGTTCGGGAACCTGCTCGACAATTCGGTCCGGCGTAAAGTCGCGCAGCTTCTTGATATCGAGCGCCACTTTCAGCTCGTCACCTTCGCGCTCGCTGAGTCGATTCGGCACATTGAAGGAGAGCTTGAGATTCATCTCCTTCATTACGTTTTCGAAGTTGTTCTTGTCGATCCGGATCCGCTCCCGTTCCTCCACCGGCGTGTCATCACCGCCCTGTTGGGCATAGTCGCCGACCAACATGAGTTTGAGCGGTAGCTCGACTTTTTCTTGAGCGTCGCCGATATCTTTCACGTATCGGATGTTGATGCGCGAAGGCGGAACTTCGTTTTGGAAACTAGAGAATTTCGCCACAGCTCTCTCCTAGACGATGGCAGGTAAGACAGACGGCACGCCTAAATGCCAGCCCGGCGAGGGAGCTGCTGCTCTGGCCACTCGATATTGGCCCCGGTGGCTTAGGGTGAAGGCGCCGGCTTGCGGTGCAATGAAACGGCAAAACAATGTCGAGAACCCTCCGAATTACCACGAGCTCGAGGAGCGACGCTTTAGCTTAAACCCTACCCGGGTCGGACACACCAGATCGAACAGATGTGTCCCTCAGCAAACCAGGCCAGGACAGCTGAGAGAGCTGGCCTAACCTTTCGAGCTCATTGAGATGTAGCATAAGGATCCCTTGGCTCTCTGTCAACCGTCTTTCGGCCAATCCGTCGGCGTAATCTCTACCGCCCCTGGTCGGGACCGGCCTGGCGCGTGACAGTTGACAAGGGGTTTGAACCTTCTATGATTCTCGAAGACGTTTTCCGGAGGGAACATGCGCTGGAATTCCAACAAGCTACGCCTGCTGGTCATTGCCGATTTCGCACTCGAAGAAGGCCGCACGGTTTCTGTCGAGTCACAGGACATCGATGCGCTTCTCGAACAGCTCGCTCCCAGTTCGACGCTACGGGTCCGCAACCGCCTGAGCGGCAAGCGAAACGACGAGCTGGAATGCAACTGCGAGTGGCGCGCACTGAAGGACTTTTCGCCCGCCGCCCTCGCCGAGTCCATCCCCATCTTGAGCGATCTGCAAGACGCACGTAGGCAGCTGGCCGATGCTGAGAACGGCCCCATCGACCTGCAGGCGATCTACCAGGCTCTGCCAGCCAGCGTTCGCCAGAGTGACCTCGGCAGCCGCCTGCGCCAAGCGTCAGCGGAGCCACGTGCCGCGGGCGGCGACCGTATCGATTCGCTTCTAGCCCAGGTGGAGGTTCCCGGCGAGGAGCCCGCCAAAGTCCTCGCCGACCTACGGGCGGAGATCGATCGGCGTCTGAACCGGCAATTGAAGACCCTGCTGGCAGATCCGCGATGGCGCACGGTGGAGACCGCCTGGCGAAGCCTGGCCTTCTTGCTGGCCCAAGAGGGCGCAGCTGGCTCGAGCATCGAGCTGCTCTCGGCCACCAAGGACGGCTTTCTGCAGTGCTTCTTCGATGGGGTATTCCAGCGCGAATACAGTGGTGAAGTCGATAGTCCGCTGGCGGCCGTCGTACTGGGCTACCCCTTCGACCGCTCGCTGGCAGATCTCGACCGATTGGCGCATGCGGCCCAGATGGGTGAGAGCCTGCGGGTGCCCTTCCTGGCCTCCATGGGGGCGGGGTATTGGGGCCTCAAGCGGGCTGCGCTGTTGTCCAGCCTGCCGGATCCGGAGAACAAGATCGACGGCCCCGAGTACGCCAAGTGGAATCGCCTGCGAGCGGAAGAGAAGTCGCTCTGGCTAACGCTGACGATGAATCGTTTCGTGCTGCGCGGCGCCTGGGGCACAGAGGAGCCCATCGCCGAGACCGATCTCGCCTGGCTCAACGAAGGTGCCGACGACGAGGCTCTGTGGGGCGAAGGATCTTGGGCGCTGGCGGCAGTCCTGGCCGAAGCGATCCGCCGCGGTGGGCTCAGCTTGCCGATGACCGAGGTCGATCTGGCAGAGCTCCGCTGCCGGCCCTAC
>JBCCGX010000150.1:0-12745 GCA_039029035.1 Acidobacteriota bacterium
ACAGCGGATCGTGACGCCGCCACCGAGGTTGATGGTGGTGTTGGCCGTGATCGTGGTGCGACTGTGCTGCTCGGCACCGAACTCGTAGTCGCCGTAGGCGAAGGTCCCCGGTGTGCCACCGTCTTCGCCGCGGTCATAGGCGACGATACCGGGTGCCAAGGGGACGAATTGGTAGACGTTCTCCATCCGTCCGATATGGTCTTCGTCGTAGTGCGTGGCGATGGTGTAGTCGAGATCGGTGATCACGCCAGCGTCGATCAAATCGTTGATGAAGTTTTCGACCTCGTCTTCCTGGGTCTTGAGCCCGGTCCCGCCATCGATCAGAGCCGCTTGACCGGTCGGGGAGACGATCAGGGTCGAGCTACCTTGCTCGATATCGGGGTAATAGATGCGCAGCAGCTGGCCTTGGGCCTGGCTGGAGAGGAGCAGCAGCAAGGGCAGTAGGCGGAGGGATCTCAGGGGCATGGTGTGTCCTTTCTGGTGGAATACTCAGCTGGGAGAGCTCGGTCGTCGGGACAGGTCTGTGAAGAAGAGGTTCATGGAGAAACGGGGCGGAAAGCGAAGATCGACAGATCTGCAGGCGATTTCATGACGCCTGCAGCGAAGATGGGAGGAGCGAATAGCGTCGTCCGGTTCGCAGGGTACGAAGTCGGAGCACGACCAGCGGCAATAGGGAGTGTGCAGATAATAGCATGGCGACGAAAGCCCTGGTCATTGTCATTTCTGCTCTTGAAGAGACCGCCGTGCGGCGAGTGAAGAAACGTGCCTCGGCTTGGCGAGTGGCGCGTTGAGTGCATCAGCGACATAATGCAGCCAACTATGGACTCTGATCGCAAGATCACCGGTTTGGACGACATTCGGGCCATCGAGCAGATGGCTTACGATGAGGCGGTGCCGATCGCCACCACGTATGGGGCGATCTGTCGTTCCGCTGAGCGCAACCCACAAGGCAACGCCATCACGTTCCTGCCCACCGGCGCCGTCGACGAGGCGCCGATCCGGCTGACCTACGCTGAGCTCCGCACCCGGGTGACCCAGGCGGCCAACCTCTTTACCGAGCTCGGTGTCGGTCCAGAGGACGCGGTCTCCCTGCTGCTGCCGAGCCTGCCCGACACCCAGATCGCATTGTGGGGCGCCGAGGCTGCAGGCATCGCCAATCCGATCAACTTTCTTCTGCGGCCGGAGCAAATCGTCGGTTTGTTGAACGCTGCCGAAAGCAAGGTGCTGGTGGCCCTCGGGCCGCATCCGGCGATCGACATCTGGAGCAAGGTCGAAGCGTTGCGCGATCAGGTACCGACTCTGCGCTCGGTCCTGCGGGTAGGTGGTGGCCCGGGCGATGATTCCTTCGCCTCCCGGCTCGAGCGCCAGCCCGGTGATCGACTCCTCAGTGGGCGCCAGATTCGCGCCCAGGATATCGCGGCCTACTTTCACACCGGGGGGACCACCGGTTCGCCCAAGCTGGCCTGCCACACCCATCGCAATGAGGTCCACTGCGCCTGGAGCGTGGCGCGGATGTACGATCTGGGGCCGAGCTCATCCCTGGCCAACGGCCTACCGTTGTTTCACGTCGCCGGCACGATTATCGCCTCGTTGGCGCCGATCGTCGCGGCCAGCGAGATCGTTGTCTTGTCGCCGGCCGGGCTGCGCAGCCCCTTGGTGGTAGAAAACTACTGGCGGCTGGTGGAGAAGTACGGCTTGACCCACATCGGCGGCGTGCCGACCTCCCTCGCCGCATTGCTCAACGTGCCAGTGGGCGACGCCGACCTGTCGTCGGCCGAGATCGCCATGACCGGGGCGTCGCCCTTACCGCTCGATACGGCGCGGCGTTTCGAAAGCCATTGCGGGGTCCGGATTCACGAGATCTACGGAATGACCGAGAGCGGCGGCTTGATCGCCATGACGCCGCGCCACTGCGAGCGAACTTTGGGTGCGGTCGGCTATCGCATGCCCTTCGAAGAGGTGAAGGTCACGCGCCTGGCTGGTGACGGTTCCTTCAGCCAGCCGGCAGCCAGCGGCGAGCCTGGTGTGCTCCTGGTCCGCGGTCCGAACGTTTTTCCTGGCTACAAGGATTCGTCACACGACGGCAGCGCTCTCACCGAGGAGGGGTGGCTCATCACCGGCGATCTGGCCAGCCTCGACACCGAGGGCCGGATCCGCGTCACCGGCCGAGCCAAAGATCTGATCATCCGCAGTGGCCACAACATCGATCCCGCTTGGATCGAAGAGGCGGTCGAGAGTCATCCCGACATCGAGCTCTGTGCCGCCATCGGCCAGCCGGACGCCTACGCCGGTGAAGTACCGGCGGTCTACGCCACTCTGCGACCCGGCGCCTCGGTCACCGCCAGCGAGCTCGAAGCCTACGTCGCCGAACGCATCGCCGAGCCACCGGCACGGCCGCGCCACATCTACCTGGTCGATGAGCTGCCGATCACCGCGGTGGGGAAGGTCTTCAAGCCGGACCTGCGCCGTGACGCCGTGCGTCGCGTGGTCGAGGGAGAACTGGCCGACATTGCAGCGGAATGTGGCGGACTCGACATCGATGTTGTAGCGAGCCCATCCGGGGGCTTCGAAGCACGGATCCGGTTTGCCGAGCCGGGAGACGTTGATCGGGAGAGCATTGCCGAGCGGGTCTCGGACAAGCTGCAAGGTTATCTGTTTGGTTACGCCTTGTCTTGAAGCTGTCAAAATGAAGTTTGTTACACTGCTTCTATGATGAGCGATCACCAGCCAGATGAGGTTCGAGAGCCGGCTACTGTCTACGACGTAGACAGCTCAGCTCAAGCGGTGGCCAGACCTTCATTGATCGAGCGCATGCGACCAGCCAAGTTCGACTTGCTAGACTTGGGGTACCCACCCGAAGCACCCCATGATTTGGCGATTAGCGAAGCATTGAGAGAGCTGCGCGCCGAGCCATGAGATGCCGGAAGGTTTCCTCTATCTCGACTCTTCCGCTCTCGTCAAACTAGTACTCCCCGAAGCTGAATCGGGGCCCCTCTTGGCACTCCTGGAGGGGTGGAAGAAACGGGTATCGAGCGCGTTGGCTGCCGTCGAAGTGGTTCGGGCTTCGAGCCGGGCGTCCTCCCATGAGATAGTGCATCGGCGCGCCCAGCGAGTGCTCGAAGGTATTCATCTGGTGCCGATCGATGCGGAGGTCCTGGAAGCTGCAGCTCGGCTCGAGCCGCCCGGCCTGCGGACCTTGGATGCAATTCACCTCGCTTCTGCTCTGGTGCTCCGTCCGGATCTGGAAGGACTGGTCGCTTATGATGTTCGCCTTGCAGACGCGGCCAGGGATGCGGGCATTTCTGTACTCGCTCCTGTCTAGTCTGGGCTGAGCGAGTTTCGATCTTAGAGCCCATGCCCCGCATCCGTTTCGCACCTGAAGATTTCCGTGTCGAGGAGAAGCTCCTCTATCCCCTCGATGGCTCCGGCCCGCACGCCTACTTGCAAATCGAGAAGCGACTCTCTAACACGGACGATATCGCCCGCTCCCTGGCGGAGGCTTTGGGGATTGCGCGGCGCGAAGTAGGCTATGCCGGGCGTAAGGACCGAGTGGCGGTCACCCGGCAGTGGTTCTCGGTACCGGGGAATTTGGCGGAGAGGGTGGACACTTGGGAGCATCCCGGAGCGAGGATTGTCGACAGGGACTGGCATTCGGAGAGACTTCGGGTCGGGCAGTTGAGTGGCAATCGTTTCCGCCTGCGGGTTCGCGATGTAGACGATGATGCCGGCAAGCATGCCGCGGAACGCCTGGAGATCTTGTCGCGGTTGGGTATGCCCAACCGCTTCGGTCGGCAGCGTTTCGGCCGCGACGGTAGGAACGCCGAGCGCGGAGCGCGGATCCTCGCTAAGGGGCGTATCAGGGGGAACCGTCGCAAAGCCTGGTTGATGCTCTCGGCGTTGCAATCGGCGGTGTTCAATCGGGTCCTCGAGCTGCGCCAGGCGCCGCTCGATGCATTGCTCACCGGTGATGTAGCCTTTACGCATGCCACCGGGGAGACCTTCCTGGTCGGCGAGCCGCCTGACCCCGAGCGCCTCGCTCGCTTCGAGCTCAGCCCGACCGGGCCGATGTTCGGTACCAAGATGCTCTGGCCGCGCGGCGAGACGGTCGAAGTCGAGCGTCAGGCGATGGTCGAGCTTGGGCTGAACGATCCGCGGCGGCTCGATCTACCGCGGGGTTTGCGATTGTTTGGTGATCGCCGACCGTTGCGGGTGCAGCCACGTGCGGCACACAGTGCTTTGTCCGACGACGAACTGCTACTGGAGTTCGAGCTGCCGGCTGGCAGCTACGCAACTGTGCTTTTGGAAGAGCTCTTCCCGGGGGGCTTCGAGGAGGGGAGTGAAGCGGCCGGGACACCGCCCAAGCCGGTCGGAGATTGATAAGATCAGTCGCGGCTCCGGACACCGAGCGAGGACGATGCTCTGCCTTTTTGAGGCAGCTTTCGTCGTCGCGAGCTGCCGATGCGGAGCTGGTCGGTTGAGGCGAGCTTCGCTAGAAGCCTTCTGACGATTCACACCCCCTTCGAGCGAGGTGGCTTTGGACACCGAGAAGATCACGGACCGAGCGCAGATCGAAGCGCTCGTTGCAGGACATTCGAATTGGTATCACCAGATCGAGCTGGTACCGGGGGTCACCACGCCCGGTTGCCACAATTCGAGCCTGGGCCTCGAGTACCTCGAAGCCATGGGTTTGCCCGCGGATTGCACCGGCCAGCGGGTGCTGGATATCGGCTGCATGGACGGCTTCTTCGCCTTCGAGATGGAGCGTCGCGGGGCCGAGGTGGTTGGGTTGGACTACGCCGATCCCGAGATCACCGGCTTCTCGATTGCCAGCCGGGTTCTGGGCAGCCGGGTCGAGCATCGCACCGACAACGTCTACGAGCTCGGCCCGGAGAGTTTTGGCACTTTCGATATCGTGCTGTTCCTGGGCGTCCTGTACCACCTGCGCAACCCGATGCTGGCGCTCGACCGGATCCGCACGGTGATCAAAGACGGCGGGCTCCTCTTCGTCGAGACTCAGCTTTCGACCGAGCCCGAGGTACATCGCAGCACGACCCCGCTGTGGCACTATTTCCCGCGCAGCACGCTGCACCAGGATGGCACCAACAAATGGGCGCCGAACCCGGCCGGCCTACGGTCGGTGATCGAAGAATGCGAGTTCGAGGTGCTGCAGACCGCCAGCCACGGCGATCGCGGTTACGTCCGTGCCCGGGCCATCTCCGATCACGAGCTCGATTTCTTCCGCCGGCTCGATTCGGCGGCCGGCCTGTGGGGCAAGTAGTCGGGGGCTCAACCCCGCGGTAGCTTCCAGCCTGCCATCTTGCACACGTGCTGGAAGTGTGCCTTCTCGACCGGCTGGACGGAGAGGCGCTGCCCCTTCATCGTCACCTTCATGCCCTCGAGGGCAGGATCCGCCTTGAGCTCGGCCAGGGTGACGACGTCATCGAACTTGCCGACGAACTCGACGTCGACCATGAACCAGCGCGGGTTGTCCTCGGTGGCCTTGGGGTCGTAATACTTCGAATCTTCGTCGAACTGCGTGAAGTCGGGGTAGGACTCGCGACAGATGCGAGCGACGCCGACCACTCCCATGGGCTTGATCCGAGAGTGGTAGTAGAGCACCAGGTCGCCGTTCCGCATGTCGTCGCGCATCAGGTTGCGTGCCTGGTAGTTGCGGACGCCGTCCCAATAGGTCGTTCCGTCCTTCTCGAGCTCATCGATCCCGTAGACGTCGGGTTCGCTCTTGAACAGCCAATATTGCTTCGCCACGGCGCTCTCTCCTCAAGTGCGCTGAGCCACGACCGGTAGGGTGTCGGTCGGCTCGGCGTCGATCGGTAAGGGGCCGAAGTTCTCGGCGTAGCGGCGCTCGAATTCGTCCTGGGTGTAGGCGTGTAACTGCGGCCCGCTCTGCTCGACGACGAAGGCCGAGGTCACACTGCCCATCCGGCCGCAGACCTCGAGCTCGTGTCCGCGCATCAGGCCGGCGACGAAGCCTGAGCGGTAGGCGTCGCCGGCACCGGTGGGATCGGCGACGCGCTCGACTTTGGCTGCCGGGATCAGGATGTCGTCCTGGCCCGGCCGCAGGATCTTGCTGCCCTCGGCACCGAGGGTAACGATCACCATGTCGACCAGATCGAACACGTCCGCGTCCGTCTTGCCGGTTTTCTTCTGGAAGACAGCGTACTCGTAGTCGTTGACCACCAGAATGGCCGCGCCACGCGAGGCCGCCGTGAGCGCTTCGCCATCCATCGCTGTGACCTGGAAGGAGGGGTCGAAGAGGAAGGGAATAGCTGCCTCGCGGGCCTCCTTGCAGTGGCGAACCATAGCTTCCGGATCGTCCGGGGCGACGATGCAGATCGCCGGCCGATCGCCCATTTCCTGCTTGAGGCTGAGCTCGCCGGCGCGGCGCATCGCGCCAACGAAGAAACCGGTGATCTGGTTGTCGTCCTGATCGGTGGTGATGTGGCAGGAGGCGGTTATCTCGTCGTCGAAGATCCGCACCCCCTGCATGTCGACCCCTTTGTCCGCCAGCCAAGCGTTGTATTCGGAAAAGTCCTTGCCTGCCGCGGCAACGATCCGGGCGTCGTGGCCCAAGAGGGCCAGGGTGTAGGCAATATTGCCCGCACAGCCGCCGCGCTGCTTGCGCATCTCACTCACCAGGAAGGAGATGTTGATGATATGCAGCTTGTCAGGCAGGATGTGGTCCTTGAAGCTACCCGGGAAGACCATGATCTGGTCGAAAGCCAGAGACCCGGTCACGATCACCTGGCCGTCCAGGCGGACCGGTAGTATGGAATTGGACACGTGAGGACTCCTCGAAGTTCAGGAAGGGGCGGACAAGGGAGGTTGGAGACTGGAGTAGCCGGCAGCCGCGTATCATCGCAGATGTCGAGCCGATTGGCAAAAAGCTACTGCGATAGCTGGAGCGCGGGAGCGCGATCCAATACGACCAGAGTGAGGTCGTCGTCGAGCGTCTGATCGCCGAGGTGCTGACGGACGGCCCGCAAGATGCGATCGTGGATGATCTTGGGCGATTCCGGGTGGACCAAGAGGCCCATGAGGCGATCGAAGCCGAAGGTGTCACCGTGAGGGCCGCCGGCTGCCTCGGGGATACCGTCGCTGTACAGGACCAGCAGGTCGCCGTGCTCGAGCGTCGTCTCACCCGTAGCGAAGGTGCTGTTCTTGTGGATCCCGAGGGGCAGAGCGCCGGTACCGAGCTCTTCGATGGTGCCGTCGCCCCGACGCAGCATCGGAAACGGATGTCCG
Organism: Acidobacteriota bacterium; assembly: GCA_039029035.1. GTDB lineage: Bacteria > Acidobacteriota > Thermoanaerobaculia > Multivoradales > J023 > JAAELT01. The sequence continues at coordinate 7,264 of JBCCGX010000150.1, forward strand.
GCGCAGGCGAACTCGAGATCTCCGGTCGCAGGATCCAAGACACTGTAGAACAGAGTCATGAAGGCGCGTCGGCCGCCCGTGCGATAGAGCGTTCGGTTGAGCTGGGAAAGGACGGCTTGCGGTCTCGGGTCGACGTCGAGTGCGGTCTTCAGGGTGGCGTTGGCGATCGCCATGACCAGACCGGCCGAGATTCCGTGACCGCTGGCATCGCCGACCGTCAGCACGATACGGCCGTCTGGCAGTGGCAGGAAGTCGTAGTAGTCGCCGCCGATCTCGTTGGCGGTGCGGTAGGAGTGGGCGATGCGGTAGCCTGGTAGATCCGGTTCGCTACGGGGCAGCAGCTCGCTCTGCAACTCCCGCGCCACATCGAGCTCGTCGCGGACCCGCAAACGGTCGACGAGCTCCAGTGCAAGCAGCAAGGTCAGACCGGCGATGCTGGTCAGAAACCAAAAAGGAGAGAAGTCGACGAAGACGCGATAAGGACCGATCGAGGCGTCGAGGTCGAAGAGGCCCAGGAGTGGACACAGCAAGCAGAACGCGAAGAGTAGGCGGCGGCCGGGGGAGAGCTTGAGCGCGAAACCGACGAAGAAACCCTTGGCCTGGCGCATGAAGCGACTGAGGTCGTCGGCTTCTTCTTCCTTGGTCGGTGCGTCTTCTGTCAGGACTTGGTAGGCGCCGCGCGCCTCCTGATCGAAAAGGCGGGCGACCTCCTGTCGGTTGATCCCGGCAGTGAACTCCTTGCCGAAGCGCGTCGAGCGCTCGGCCATGTTTTGCAAACGCGAGGCGAGTTTAGACATTCGGAGATCCCGTCGATCCGCCAGCCGCCGGCATCGTATCAGGAGGTTGACGCTCGAACGGGGGGTGTTTAACCTCCGTCAAATGCAAGGACGTGTCTCCTATCTTCTCTACGGCGTTCTGGCGATCGCATTCGGTATCTGGCTGCTCGGGCAACTCGGCGGCGAGAAGCGGCGCATTCAGAGCCAACTCGACAAGCTCGAAGAGCTGTTGGAGAAAGACGGCGAGGAAAGCGGCCTGGAGGCCGCAAATAGAGCGAGGTCCGTCGCCCTGCTCTTCGCCCGCGACTTCGAGGTTGTACTCAGCGGCTACGCCGAGGGCTCGACCACCAGCCCGCAGCAGATCTCGCAGGCGATGCTGCGCTACCGAACGGCGCCGAGCCGCATCGACGTGAGCTTCTCGGACATCGAGATCGAGCTCGGCCCCGGCGAGCGTGGCGCCGACATGGGGGCCGTCGGCGTCGCCGCAGCGACGACCGACGGTCATCTCTCTCGCCGTCGCTTCCGCTTCGCCTTCCGGTGGATCAGAGACGAGCGCGAATGGGTGATCCAGCGGGCCGAGCTGATCGAGGAGCTGGACGCGGGCCTGTTTTGAAGCGTGCCTGTCAAGTGGCGCCGAGTCGCTCGCAGACCGCCGGTAGGAGTTCTTCGGCCTTGTCGGCCAGCACTTGGATTCCGGGGTAGGGTGGTTCGGTGGCACCAGGGTCGATCGAATAGATCGGCACCCGACCGAGCAAGCCTTGCTGCACGAAGAGCTCTGTGACACCGACGGCGAAGGAGGTGCCGACGAAGAGCACCAGACGCATGGCGCTGGCCGCTGCCTGCACTCGGAGCCACTGGTAATCCTCGTGCCCGGTGTAGACCTCGTCGAACCACAGAACGTGCTGGCGCAGAATCGTCCCGCATTCCGGGCAGCGCGGCAGGGCGTCGATCGAAGGCTCGGTTTGCAGCCGCGTGAGGTCGAAGTCGGCCCGCGGCAGGGAGCCGTAGGGAGCGCCATGGCGGCAGCCGTCGACCGGGCAGCGCACCCGATCGGCGCGGCCATGAACTTCGACCAGCTCACTGGCCCCGGCCGCCCGATGCAAGGTGTCGATATTCTGGGTCACCAGCAGGTAGCGGCCGCCGCGGCCCAACTGCCAGCGTTCCAAGGCCACCAGCGCCTCGTGGGCCGGGTTCGGCTGGGCGCCGAGCACCTTCTCGAAGCGCTGCATGTACCACTGCCAGCTGCCCAGGGGATCTTCCTGGAAGTAATGGAAAGTTCCGAGCTCGGTGACGTCACGCTTCCAAACCGCGTCCGGATCGCTGCCGCGAAACGTAGGAATACCGCTGGCCAGACTGATACCGGCGCCGGTGACCACCAGGAAGAAGCCGTCGCCGACCCCTTCGATCGCCTCGGCGAGGATCTGTACGTTGTCGCTCATTGGGAACTCACACCGTCAGCGCTCACACCACCACGTTGACCAGCCGGTCGGGCACCACGATCACCTTACGTGGGGTCTTGCCGTCGATGTACTTCTGAGCCGAGGGTGCCGCTAGAGCGAGCTCTTCGAGCTTGTCTTTGGGCGTGCCGCGCTCGACCTCGAGCCGCGCTCTCAGCTTGCCGTTGACCTGGACGATGATTGTGATCAGCTCTTCGATGCATAGCGCCTCGTCGTGCTCCGGCCAGCCGGTCTGCACCACCAGGCCTTCGCCGCCCAGCCGCTGCCAGAGCTCTTCGGCGATGTGGGGCGCATAGGGCGCCAGCACGCGCGCGAAGGTCTCGATGGCAGCTTTGGGCAGGGTGGCGGCGCTGGTCGCGTCGTTGACGAAGACCATCATCTGGGCGATGGCGGTGTTGAAGCGCAGGCCCTCGGTGTCATCGTGGACTTTCTTGATCGTCTTGTGCAGGCTCTTTTCGAGCGCCGGCTCGCTACCCACCGGCTCGTCGGTGAGCTTCGCTGCCAGCTCGCCGGTGCGGTCGTCGACGGCCAAGCGCCACACTCGGCCGAGGAAACGGTAGATACCCTCGAGCCCTTCCATCTGCCAGGGTTTGGTCTGCTCGAGCGGCCCCATGAAGAGCTCATAGAGGCGCACCGCGTCAGCACCGTACTCCTCGATCACCTGCATCGGGTCGACGCCGTTCAGCTTCGACTTGCCCATGCGCTCGACCTGCACCGACACCGGTTGGTCCTCACCCTCCGGGTAGAAGGCGCCGTCGCGCTCGATCAGGGCGGACCGGGGGTAGTACTTGCCGCTCGTCGAGCGGTAGCTCGGTGCCAAGATCATGCCTTGATTGAACAGGCGCTGGAACGGCTCTTTGCTGGCCACCAGGCCGCAGTCGAACAGCACTTTGTGCCAGAAGCGGGCGTAGAGCAGGTGCAGCACCGCGTGCTCGACGCCGCCGACATAGAGATCGACCGGCAGCCAGTATTTCTCCAGCTCCGGATCCCACGCCGCTCCATCGTTCTGGGCATCGAGATAGCGCAGGTAGTACCAACAGGAGCCGGCCCACTGCGGCATGGTGTTGGTCTCGCGCACGCCGCGGCGGCCGTCCGGCAGCTCCACCACGAGCCACTCGTCACCGGCGCGGGCCAGCGGTGGCTGGCCATCGTCGGTCGGCCGGTACTCGTCGATGTGGGGGATCTCCACCGGCAGCTCACTCTCGGGCAACGGCAACACCGTGCCGTCGTCCAGGTGGACAATGGGGAAGGGCTCGCCCCAATAGCGCTGGCGCGAGAACAGCCAGTCGCGCAGCTTGTACTGCACCTTGCGACGACCCTTGCCGCCCTCCTCCAGCCAATCGATCATCTTGGCCTTGGCCTCGGCGATCTCCAGGCCATCGAGGAAGTCGCTGGCGATGGCCGGGCCTTCGCCAGTGAAGGCCTTGCCGTCGAACTCCGGCGGTGGCTGGACGGTGCGGATGATCGGCAGATCGTAGACTTCGGCAAAATCCCAATCGCGCTGGTCTTGCCCCGGCACGGCCATGATGGCACCGGTGCCGTAAGTCATCAGCACGTAGTCGGCAATCCAGATGGGGACGCGCGTGCCGTTCACCGGGTGGGTGGCGTAGGCGCCGGTGAAGACGCCGGTCTTATCTTTCGCCAGATCGGTACGCAGTAGGTCGGACTTCTGCTTGGCCGTGGCGACGTAGGCCTCGACCTCGGGCCGCTGTTCGTCGGTGGTGATCGCCTCGACCAGCGGCAGTTCCGGGGCCAGCACACAGTAGGTGGCGCCGAACAGCGTGTCCGGGCGGGTGGTGAAGACGGTGAAGCTGTGCTCGGTGCCCTCGACCTGGAAGTCGATATCAGCGCCGGTGGATTTACCGATCCAGTTGCGCTGCATCTCCTTGACACTCTCGGGCCAGTCGACCAACTCCAAGTCCTCGAGCAGGCGCTCGGCGTACGCGGTGATCTTGAGCATCCACTGGCGCATGTTGCGCCGTTCCACCGGATCGCCGGTTTCGACATAGAGGCCGTCTTTGACCTCTTCGTTGGCCAGCACTGTGCCCAGGGCCGGGCACCAGTTGACCGGCACTTCGGCGATATAGGCCAGGCCACGCTCGTGCAGTTTGAGGAAGATCCACTGGGTCCAGCGGTAGTAGTCCTTCTGCGAGGTGTTGACCTCGCGCTGCCAGTCGTAGCTGAAGCCGAGGCGCTTGATCTGGCGGGTGAACGTGTCGACATTGCGCTTGGTGATGATGGCCGGATGGATTCCCTCGCGCACCGCGGCGCGCTCCGCCGGTAGGCCGAAGGCGTCCCAGCCCATCGGGTGCAGCACGTGGTGGCCGGTCATGCGCTTGAAGCGCGCCACCACGTCGGTGGCGGTGTAGCCTTCGGCATGACCCACGTGCAGACCGCTGCCGGAAGGGTAGGGGAACATGTCGAGCACGTAGTACTTAGGCTTGCGGCGTAGCTCTTCGAGGTCGGTCGAGGTACGGTAGACCTCGTTGTCCTCCCAAGTGCTCTGCCATTTGGGCTCGATCTCGGCGGGGTTGTAGCGCATGGGAGAAGCTCGTCAGGGTCGGCGGTTGGATGCGCGAGCCACAGGCGGGCTCGGCGGCGAAGCGGGCAGGATAGCAAGCCGCCAGGTACGGAGACAAGCACGGGGGGCGGCGCCTGGGCCCCTGCCGTGGGCGAAGGACCCAAAGGGGTGCGCTGATTGACCCGGGGACGATGCACTACCCGTCCCCAGAAAAGGACGGGCGGTCGATCCCATCGGACTGGAACCTGGCTTCGATGAGGTTCGCTATCTCTGGTATATCTTTTGCTACGAATCGTGGTTAGGCGGTAGCTCTATGGGTGAAGTGCATCTTCAACAACAGTCGGTCCCTTCGATCCTGAAGGGTGCCTCGCTGGCAGCCAGCGTGTTGGTGCAGACGGTTCTGACCGGAGCTCTGCTGGCGCAGGAGACGATGCAGCTGCCGGCCTACGGTGAGGTCATCGACGTTCGGGTGCTCGAGCTGGATGTGGTGGTGACGCGCGGGGGCGATCGGGTGCGCGGCTTGGCGGCGCCGGATTTTCGCCTATCGGTCGACGGAGAAGAGATCCCGATCGAATATTTCAGCGAAATGGCCGAGGGCCGCACCGTGGCGTCGGCTTCGGGCCGAGCGGAGCGCGACGCCCGCCCGGTGGACGGCACGCGCTACCTGGTGTTTATCGACGACGATTTCTCGGTACCGACCTACCGCAACCGGGCTCTACGAGCCTTGG
>JBCCGX010000151.1:0-12730 GCA_039029035.1 Acidobacteriota bacterium
GCCGACGCCCGAGCAGCTGGCCGAGGCGGCACAGGCCGGGTACTCGACGGTGGTCAACCTCAGGCCGCCCGGGGAGAATAGCGAGTGGGACGAAGCCACCCAAGCGGCCGATCTGGGGCTGCGTTACGTCAACATTCCGATTGCTGGTGCGGCGGATCTGAACGCCGACAATGCCGCCCTGCTAGCCGAGATCGTGAACGATCCGGCGACGGGCCCGCTGATGGTCCATTGCGCCAGCGGTAACCGGGTCGGAGGCCTCTTCGCGATGAAGGCCTTTCACGTCGACGGGAAGAGCGCCGAGGAAGCCATGCAGATCGGCCGTGAAGCCGGCCTGACGAGTCTCGCCGAACCGGTCCGAGAGGGTCTGGTACGTTAACTCCGACGAGACCGGCGGCCGGGTCTGTAAGGTGGGCCCTGGTAAGTGTCGAGCACCCACTCGGCAGCAGCAAACTGCGCTCGGGCGTCTTCCAGACCGCGGACCGTAGGCAATTGGCTGAGTGTCTCCAGGCTGGCGTTGAGAGCCTCGCACGTCGGCTGCAGCTCAGCGAAGGACCCACACGTGTCGAGCGGCGGTAGGTGGGTCCGGATCTGTTCTACCCGGTTGCGCCAGATCCGGCCCCAGAGTCGCCAGCGATTGCGTGCCGGCAGGGATACGGATTCGTTGGTGGAGTCGAGCCCCTTGAACTGTTGCAGCTCCTCTCTCCCCTCGGCGATCAACACCTGGGCGCTCTCGGGCAACGGTTCGAGGGCAGCCTCGACGTCGGCAAATGTCCACTCAGGGCCCGTCGGCTCCTCGGCCGCGGGCTCCGGAGCCGTGACCGGCTCGGGCTCGGTCGGCGGCTCGATCTCGGCCACCGGCTGCCGCATCGACGGTAGCCAGCGATCGAGGGTTGGCGCTAGCGACGATCGGACGGCATAGAGCGCCAGGCCGGCACCTACAATGCCGCCCAAAGTCGCGGCCCAGGCCCACCATGGCGCTCGGTCCGAGCCGGAGGAGCTGACCGCGACGCGCAAGCCTGGATTCGGTGGCATCTCGCGCACAGGGTTCGGTGGGTCGGGCTGCTTTGCGGTTGTCGACACCGGTTCTTACGGTTGCTCGGACATCAACGAATGGCTGAAAAGCTACCACAGGGGAATCGTTCATGCCGGCTGGCCCGCCTGAACCGGCTAGTCAAACAAAGAAATCCATCATGAATTCGGTGGTACCCGGAGTCACCGAATAGGCGTCGAGGTCGTTGACGCCTTCTTCCTGCATCACTTCGTCGTCGAGGCAGAAGTTGCCGGTGAACTCACGGCTCGGGCGCCCAAGGATCGCCACGGCCGCATCGCCCATGATCGCCGGTTTCCGGCAGCGTCGAATCATCTCATCGCCGCCCAACAGGTTGCGGACCGCGGACGTGGCGATGCCGGTCCGGGGCCACAGAGCGTTGACGGCGATGCCTTTGTCGGCCAGCTCAGCAGCCATGCCGAGCACACACATACTCATACCGAACTTGGCCATGGTGTAGGCGACGTGATTGCGAAACCACTTCGCCTCCATGTTGAGCGGCGGCGAGAGATTCAGGATGTGAGGATTCTCACCTTGCTCGAGGTAGGGAATCGCGATCTTCGAGCACAAGAACGTGCCTCTGGTGTTGATCGAGTGCATCAGGTCGTAGCGTTTCATCTGGGTCTCCAGCGTGCCGGTGAGGCTGATGGCGCTGGCGTTGTTGACCAGGATGTCCAAACCGCCGAAGGTCTCGACCGTCTTCGCGACAGCCGCGCTAACTTGGTCCTCGAAGCGGATGTCGACGGCGCAAGGTAGCGCCTTACCACCCGCCGCTTCGATCTCCTCGGCCGCGGTGTAGATCGTCCCTGGCAGCTTCGGATGCGGTTTGGTGGTTTTCGCGGCAATCGCGACGTTAGCGCCTTGGCGAGCCGCGGCGATGCCGATCGCCTTGCCGATGCCGCGACTGCCACCGGTGATGACGAGGGTCCTACCCTTCAGATCAGACATACGGTCTCCTTTATTCAGTAGAAGCCTCGAACCATCGAGCACTTGAGCCAAGGCGGCAATGAGGCGGTAAAATGCTTTCGGAGAGCGAGCCAGTGAGCCAGCCCACGAGTGGATCGACCGACGATCGACGCATCCTACACTGCGACATGGACTGCTTCTATGCCGCGGTCCACATGCGCGACGACCCTTCGCTTCGCGGTCGACCGGTCGTCATCGGGGGCAATCCCAATGGTCGCGGGGTGGTGGCCGCGGCGAGCTACGAAGCGCGGCAATTCGGCATCCGCTCCGCTATGCCCGCTGCCCAGGCCGTACGGCGCTGCCCCCATGCAGTCTTCCTCAAGCCCGAGTTTCCACGCTACCAGGAAGAGTCACAAGCGATCTTCGCTATCTTTCGCCAGTTGACCCCCTTGGTCCAACCCGCCTCCCTCGACGAGGCCTACCTGGACGTCTCCGATCATCTCGAGCCTTTCGGTAGCGCCACCGCCGTTGCCCAGGAAATCCGTCGCCGGGTGCAGCAGGAGCGCAACCTCACTGTCAGTGTCGGCGTCGGCCCGAATCGACTGATCGCCAAAATTGCCTCGGATTTCGACAAGCCCGACGGCTTGACGATCGTCAAGCCCCAGCGGGTGCGGGAGTTCCTCGACCCACTGCCGGTGCGTCGTTTGCACGGAGTCGGTCCCGCCACCGAGAAGGCCCTGCACGAGATGGACGTCAAGACCATCGCGGATCTGCGGGCGGTCGAGTTGGAGACGCTTCGCCGGCGATTCGGGCGCCATGGGCAGGGGCTCTACAACTACAGTCGCGGTATCGACCAGCGACCCGTGCGAACCGATCGCGAGCGCAAGAGTCTCGGTAGCGAGCGCACCTACGCCAGCAACATCCAGTCTCTGGAAGAGATGGATTCGCAGTTGGAGGATCTTGCGCGGCGAGTTGCCGCCGGCCTCGAAAGGAGAGACATCTCGGCTCGGACGATCACGGTCAAGGTTCGCTATCCGGACTTCACGACCCTGACTCGCTCACGCAGCCTGGAGCACCCCACCGCGTCGCCAGCGCACATTGCAGCGACCGCGATGGAGCTCCTGCGGCTCACCGAAGCGGAGACGCGTAGCGTCCGCCTGCTCGGCGTCACCGGCTCCGGCTTGTCGAACGGCGAGGACGGTCCCGAGCAACTGGATTTGTTCGAGGCATCCACGGAAAGGATGCCTCGAAGACCTACGCGTCCTGGTGCAAGACCCGAGTAGGCTGGTCAGCTAGGCGGCAGCCTCACCCTTGTCATTCAGGTCACCGATCATCCTCTTGATCACCGGACTGGTCACCAGGAAGACGCCACCCGAGATGATCACGATCATCGCGACGGTGCGGAAGAGATCTGGCATCGGCATTTCTTCGATGTAGCCGGTGACTAGCCCGGCGATGAGATTGCCCAGGGCCGAACCCATGAACCAAGTCCCCATCATCTGCCCGACGAGACGGTCGGGCGCCAGCTTGGTCATGCTCGAAAGACCCACAGGGCTCAGGCAGAGCTCCCCGACGGTGTGAAAGAAGTAGGTCACGACCAGCCATTGCATGCCGACCTTGGCGCCGTCAGCGGTGTAGCTCGAGCCCCAGGCGAGCACCAGAAAGCCCACGCCCAAGAGCACCAGGCCGTAACCGAATTTGGCTGGGATGGAAGGGCTACGCCGGTCGAGCCAAACCCACAGCATGCCCATGACCGGAGCCATCAGGATGATGAACAGCGGGTTGACCGACTGCAGCCATCCGGCCGGAACTTCGAAGCCGAAGATTACCCGGTCGGTGAGCTCACTGGCGAAAAGATTCATCGACGAGCCCGCTTGCTCGAAACCGGACCAGAAGAGCGCCGCTCCGACGAACAAGATGGCGCAGACACCGACCCGCTTACGCTCCGTGTTGTTGTGACAAACGAAGCCGATGACCCAGGCAAAGTACACCGCGGCCAGGCCAACGACGATGATGCCGGTCCACTGGGCAAAGCTGACCAGGGTCAGGGGGATGGCCCCAGAGCTGCTCAGAACGATCAGCACGGCGACCAAGGCGACGACCACGGTGAGTCCGATGGCGAAGCTGCGCCGAGCCTCCGCCACACTGTCGGCGCGAGCAAACTCGCCCTTGAGCTCACCGGCACCGGCGATGTACTTCTGACCGACCACGTATTGGATCAACCCGAGCGTCATGCCGACGCCGGCGATACCGAATCCGTAGTGCCAGTTGACCCAAGTCACGCCTTCCCGCGGCTCGCCGAGAAAGTTGCAAATGATCGGGCCGGCAAAGGCGCCGATGTTGATCCCCATGTAGAAGATCGAGAAACCCGCATCCCGCCGGGCACCCTTGTCCGTGTAGAGGTCACCGACAATCGCGCTGACGTTGGGCTTGAGCAGGCCAGTACCGAGAACGATCAACAACAAGCCAGCAAAAAAGGCTGGCATGGCCGGAAAGGCCAGGCTGAAATGCCCCAGAGCGATCAGAATGCCGCCATAGAGCACAGCACGGCGTTGCCCGACCAGGCGATCAGCGATCCAACCCCCGGGCAGGGCCAGGGCGTACACACCGAAGGTGTAGAGGCCGTAGATGGCGCCCGCTTCGCGGGTGTCCATACCGAGACCACCGTTGGTCGCATCGACCATGAAAAGGAGCAGAAGCGCGCGCATGCCGTAGTAGCTGAAGCGTTCCCACATCTCGGTGAAGAAAAGGGTCGAGAGCCCCCTTGGATGCCCGAACCACTGCTTCTCTCTGGCGCTCGCCTCGCTCATACAGATCCTCCAATCGTTTGACCGATCGTTCCGGTGCCCGGTTCTAAACTTCGACACACAGCAAGTTCCGTTCCAAAAGCCATCGTCGTGGCGTGGAACGACGCGGCCCCAAGGCCGGTGCTGAGCGGGAAACCGGTCAGAGGATAGGGAAAACGGCCCGGACTTTCAAGGCGCTACGGGCAGTGCGGGGCCGACGGCTCTCAGGGTGGGCCCGAATCCTCCGAGCCGACTCACTGGAGACCGTGTTGCCGAAGAAAATGGTCGGGGCGAGAGGATTTGAACCTCCGGCCTCACGGACCCGAACCGTGCGCTCTACCAGGCTGAGCTACGCCCCGTCGACCATTGCCCACCGTCCGTTGTACGGCGGGACGGGAAGGATAACCGCGAGCGACACTTGGGTCAAGGCGAATTCTTCGCCCTCGTCAGGGGACGCTGCTGTCACCGAATGCGACGTTCGGGAGTCGCGACTGGCCCGGTTCTCGTCTCAAGCGAGCTGTGTCTCGGGCGGACGCTGCTCCATCCGTTGGCCTGACCTTGGCCGGCCGTTGCTCTCTTCGTCGTCCGTGAAGACCTTGAACAGGACGACGGTCACGTTGTCAAAACCGCCTCGGGCGTTGGCATCGTGAATCAAGCGGCGGCCGATCGAGTCGAGAGAGCTATCGGCGACCAAGCGCTCATGGATCTCCTCGTCGCTGAGCATGGTTGTCAGGCCATCGGAACAGAGTAGAAAGAGATCGCCACTGCGGGTTTGGGTCTCGGTGACATCGACTACGATATCGCTGTCGCCGCCCAGAGCGCGGGTCACCACGTTCTTGAGCGGGTGGGATTTGGCCTGTTCTTCCGAGAGATACCCTGCGACGACCTGCTCGTTGACCCAGGTATGGTCTTGTGTGAGCAGCTCGAGATGCCCATCCCGCAGTCGATAGCCTCGACTATCACCGACGTGGGCAATCGCCATGATCTGCTCTTTGTGAATCGCTCCGACCACGGTGGTGCCCATTCCCAACAGGGTTCCGTCTTTGCGGATCGCTTCCAGAACACGATCGTGGGCGGTGTGAATCGAGCGTTTGAGCTGATTCGAATGCTGGTGCAGAGTGGAATCGTAGCCAATCGGCAGAGTGCCGTCATTGTCGATGCACTCGACGATAAAGCTACGGATCGCTTCGACGGCAATCTGCGAAGCGATCTCCCCATGGTTGTGCCCACCCATCCCGTCAGCGACCACGTAGACCTGATACTGATCGTTGGTATCGAAGCAGTCTTCGTTGTGCGTCCGCAGCAGCCCGACATCGGTCGAGCCGAAGGATTTGATGCGCACCATTACCAGATCTTCCTAAAGAGACCGGGCTTCTCCCTGTCCTGATCCTGCCGCGGGGTCTCTTCCAATGCTTTCAGACTTTGGGTGACGGTGGAGTCCGGGCCTCCCTCTCTTAGTGCCTGATTGTAATACTGTTTCGCGCGGGCCGTCATCCCGCTGCGGCCGAAGACCTTGCCGGCCAGCTTGAGGTACGGCACGTGGCCGGGACGCAGCTCACAGGCCTTGACGATCGCCTCTTGCGCCCGCGGGAGCCAGCGTTTCTCACGCACACAGGTCAGAGCCAGGTGGTGCCAGGCCTGGTAGTTGTCCGGATCAGCCTCCGTCGCACGCGAGAAGTTGGCTGCGGCTTCTGCCAGATTGTGCTTCTTGAAGGCTCGAATGCCTCGATTCAAGTAGACCCGGACGACCTCTTTGGGATCGTGGGCCGCCTTCTGCGCCGGACGATCGAGCTCGAGATCGTGCTGTCGGCGGCGCACCGGATCCATCAACACGTTGAAAGCTTCGGTGATGTCCTGGAAATCTTGTTCGGCCCTGTCCTTGTCGGCGCCCTGGAAGCGATCCGGATGGCGCTCGCGGGCCAGCTCGCGAAAACGCGCCTTGATCTCCGGCGGTTTGGCCTTTCGATCCAAGGAAAGCACGCTGTAGAAGTCTTGGTTCATCGATGCATCCATCTCCCGACGCTTATTCTATAGACGATCTCGTTCTCCGAATCATCTCTTGGCCATATAGAGACGTCGGGCACGGGAGCGCACTCCATCGGGAACATTCTTGTCGCGCGCGAGATCCCGAAGATCGCGCATCGTCATGCGCGGCACCAATCCGATGGCGATGGCCAGGCGGGTGCGTGGATTCTTCACCAGAGCTTTGGCGATCGAGTATTTGCGGATCCACTCGCGCTTCTTCGGAATCTCAGCCAAAACCTCCGTCACGACGTTGCGGCTGTTGGCGATCTGCTCCACCTCCTGGTCGGGCAGATTGTTGCCGAGGAGGACCGCCAATGCGACCTGGGCGTTGGGATCGCGAATCAGAATCGAGCGCACCTGCCGATTCGCCCCCCGTGCCATCTTGATTCGGACCGGGATCGCCAAGGAGCGGATCTGGGCATCCGTCAGTCCGGTCGATTCCTCCAGGTTCCCTTCGGCAGGTTTTTCCCTGGCTTCCTCGATCGCCTCGCGGATCTCGTCTTCGGTCAGCGCATCGGCCTCGGCGAGGACCTCCTCAGGCTTCTTCGGCGGGACTTTGTCCTTCGGCAGGAGGTGCTCGCGGTACTCCCAGATCCGTCGTTTGGAGTAAGCCGAGAGCTGCGGATTGCGCTCGAGCGACACCAGGATCGCGGGGGTCTCGACAATCGCGTCCTGACGCAGCACCAAGATCTCTTGCAACTCGGCCGAAAGCGTCGGGGCAATTTGGGCCAGTAGATCACCGGGCACGTCGCGGCGACGCAGAATCGCTTCGATCAGTACCGGTTGCTGGGCGTTGATGCCGAAATAGGCCAGCTCTTGCTCGCCGGCGTGGTTGGCGAGAAAGTTGGCTCCGACCCGCGGCTCGAGGGTTTGCAGCGCTTCCCGCGCTTTGCCGGAAATCTCGCCATCCGGGCTGCTGGCCAAGGCGACCTGGATCGGTACGAGCTCTTCAGGTGGCAGGGGCACCAGGCCGGAGGCGGCCAGTAGCTGCAGCTGCCGATTGGTTCCCGAAAGGATCTGATCGAGCAAACTGGTCTGCGTCGACATCTTCGTTAGAGTCCGTCACTCGTCGCTATAGCGGCCACCGTCGCCAGGTCGATCCTGACGCTCCGGACCGCTGTCCCAGATCGGTGCTCAATGGTGAAAGGGGCTCCGTTAACCTCCACCTGGACAGCGCTGACGTCGCCAATCTTGAACTCCACCACCTCTTCGGCATCGAGCAAAAGCGACTCGCCTTGCACCCGAAGCTCGGAGTGCCTCTTGACGCCATCGATCGCTGCCTCGACCCAGCAGTCGCTGATGAAATCGAGCGTCACCCGCAGCGGGGGAACCGGTTCGGAGGCTTGCTCGCTCGGCACCACTTCGGGCTCTGGCTGGGCCTCTGACGGCGGTGTATCAACCTCGTTCGGCGAGGCTACCGGGGCAGTCTCTACCGGTTGTGCTGCAGGCGTCTGGGGCGCTTCTCGAGTCGGTGTGGGAGTCGGCGCTGCAGAGATCGCCGGCGCCTGAGATCTTTCGTTGTAGGCCGAGAGCAGCCAAACGAGTAATGCCAACAGCGCGATGACCGCCAAAGCGATCAGAATATAGTTGCGCGACGGCGGGTCCGGGACCGTCCGGGGCTGCAATGAAGGCTCGGCTTCGCCTTCGGGGTGGCGAGCCGCGAGGTAGAAGTTCACGACCTCTTCCGGATCGAGACCGACGTAACGAGCGTATTGACGCAGGAAGCCCTTGGCGAACACCGGTGACGGCAGGACTCCGAATCGATCTTCTTCGAAGGCCTGCAAGTAGGACATACTGACTTTTGTCGAGTCCGCGATCTCGCGCAGATCAATCTCCCGGACCTCGCGCTGCCGCCGAAGCCAGGTACCGAACGACTCGGGCTCAGCCACCCGCGGTGAGTCCTCTGAGCGCTCGTTTTCTTCGTCTAGCTGCTTGTTCTTCATGCGCTCGGGTTCGATTCGGACCGATGGTCCCCCCGAATTCTACTCACCTGTTTGACCGGTCAACTTTATCGGCCCGGCTCTCGGGCGGTCAAATTAACTCTGGGACCGGCCACTCAATCTCCGATTGGGTCGTCGACCAGCCCTAATCCTCGAGCAGCTCATGAGCCCTGTGTCGCACGATTGAGGAATGCGCCTCTAGCTCGGCGACAGCCAACAGGTCTGCGCGACGCAGCCGCGGCAAGATGTCGAAGAGGACTCGGAAAGGTGATCGTGGATTGCGGCTGAGGGCGAGGCAGATTTCGTAGCGCCCTCCCCAACGGGGATCGCGGGCGACGAGGTCAAGCTTACGCGGACCGGTCGATACATCGGCGACCGCTTGTAGCAAGACGACCTCGGTCAATCGTGAATTGCCCAAGAGTGCCTGCATGACCCGCAGGCTCGGATCCTGCGCCAGCTGGGTCAGCACCGAGCCGGACGCGCGACGCGCAATGGCAATCTTCTCACCGAGTGTCAGGCGCTTGAGGCGCTCGACGAGATAGCGGTCCGCGACCTGTCGTACAACGGGGCGAATCCGAACGTCGAGCGTGATCTCGAGCAGATCACGCCAGAACAAATCGGGCACGAAACGTAGGGCCAGCGCGGTCGGCGTTCGGCGATGGCGGGCGATCGCACTGCGAACTTCGTAGATCGTCAGGCGGTCGCGATTGAGGGCGAGCTCGCCGATGACTTCCGATGTGACGAACGGATTGCGTAAGATCGACCGGACGTCGGCAGCACTCAGTCGGCCTCCGATCTCGCCGATCAGCTCCAAGAGCTGCTTCGACGTGCCTCGTTGCAAGCGCACCCTGAGATCGGGCCCAGCCGTGCGAGCGGGTCGAACACGATCTGGCGGCAGATCGTCTCGTTGGGTCTTATGTCGCTTCTTTGCAGCCATCTGATTTCTCAGCACCCATCTGATAGGTTCATGATATGACGCAGAAGATCGATCGAAGCCAAGAGAACGCAGTACAGAAGCTCATCGAGAAGCACCTCGCAGCCGGCGAGCTCGATGCGATCGAAGAGGGCTGGATGGCCCGCATGGAGCAAGATCCGAAGGATCTCGCCTACTTCGCCCCAGCTGCCAAGAGCCTCGGTAAGGCCGGCGAAAACGACACCGCCCGGTTTCTGCTCGAGCTGCTCGACGAGCAGTTGACCGACCAGGGCGAATGGCTGTCGCGACTCGAGCTGTTGCAGCGGACGGGCCATCTGTTGCTCGAGACGAACCGAATTCACCCGACGATCGTGTCGACCCTGAACAAGCTCTACAGCGACCTGCCGAGTTACAAAGAGATGGCCGAAAAAGTCGGCCTGCACCGTGCGATCGACGACTTGCCGAAGACGTGGAAGAAGGTGCAGCGTCTGACCGGTCTGTTGGATTTCGATGTCGGCTCGATCGTTCGCATGGACGGCAAGGGAGCGGGTCGGGTGACGGAAGTCAACATGGCTCTCGAGAGCTTCAAGGTCTCGTTCGAGAACGACATCGAGCTGCGAGTCGGTTTCGGCGGCGCCATCAAGCTGCTCAAGCCTCTCGAGCCGGGTCACGTGCTCTACCGCAAGCTGATGGAGCCCGAGGCGCTGATCGAGCTACGCGACAAATCGCCTGGCGAGCTGCTGCATCTGGTTTTCGAGAGCTACGACGAACCGCTGACGGGCGCCCAGATCAAGCGGATCCTGGCCGGCATCGTGGCGGAAAAGAAGTGGAGCAGCTGGTGGACCGGCGCACGTAAGCATCCACAAGTCATCGCCGCGCCGGGCGGCAAGCGCGCCTATGTTTGGGCCGCCTCGAGCGAGGACGCGCAAGGCGCTGTGTGGGCCTCTTTTCAAAAGGCCGATCCACGGGGTCAGATGGACCTCTTGCGCCGAGATGGCGCGCGCGATGCGGGCCTCAAGTCCCGCATGTCGAAAGTTTTGGCCGAGCGCGCGGCGGAGAATGTCACCTCCGATCCGGGGTTGGCCTGCGAGATCTGGTTCAATCTCGAGCGTCACGGTGAGCTGCCGGAATCCAAGGATGGCTCACCTCGTGTGCTGATCACCGAGCTCGAGGATCCCCGGCCGCTCTTCGCCGGAATTCAGGCGCGCCCCTACCGCGAGCGCGCTTACGAGCTGACACGCGAGCATCGTCAGGACTGGCCCGAGATCTTCAGCCAGGTGCTTCTGCAAGAGCCGGACGCCCACGCCCTCGACATTCTGGCCAAGGCCCTGGAGGAGGAAGCGAGCGAGCGTGTCGAGAGCTTCGTCGACCAGATCGTCAGTCAGCCGAGGAAGAATCCAGGGGCTTTCGTCTGGTTCGCCGAGCGCGCTGCCCAGAGACAAGACTGGCTGGCCCGCAATCCGATCCGCTTTCTCAAGCAACTCCTGTGGGTGTTCACCGACGAAGCCTTCGCCAGTTTCCGCGCCGCCCGGCTGATGCCAATGGCAGAATCGGGGGGCACCCTCCCGCGTCTGATTCCCCACCTCAACGAGGCCCAGGCTGAGGATGCGGTGGCGGCGCTGGAGAGAACAGCCGGCCTGGAGAGCTACCAGAGAAAACCCCTGATCACCGCGGTCCATTTGCGCTTCCCGTCTTTGCGTCAGGAGAGCGAAGCTCCGCTCTACGCCACACAACCGAGCATCGATACCAAGAGGGCCGAGCTCAAGGAGCTCCTCGAAGTCGAGATCCCGGCCAATCGCCGCGCTATCGAAGAGGCACGCGAGCTCGGCGACCTGAGTGAAAATTTCGAGTACAAGAGCGCCCGCCAACGGCATGAGTATCTTGCCGCGCGCGCCGCGGCCCTCAACCATGATCTATCCCGAGCCCGCCCGATCGATGCCGGGAACGTGAAAGGCGGGGAGGTCGTCATCGGCAGCAAGGTGGAGCTTGCCGCCGACGATTCCAACCGAACGATCACCATCCTGGGACCTTGGGAGAGCGAGCCCGAAAAGGATGTCTTGTCGAGCGAGTCGGAGATCGCCCAGAAGCTTCTCGGGACCAAAGTCGGCGACGCGATCGAGCTGGCTGGCGTCAACTACCGAGTGGATCAGATCGGTCCCTACGAGTGAGGCAACTGACGCGAGCTCGCAGCTTGCTTCAACGAACCGAGACGATATAGAACCAGAATGCGACGATCGCCAGTACGATCGCTAGCACGGTGCCGTTCAAGAACATCCCAGCTTTGGCCATGCCTTGATGGTCGGTAAACTTGTAGCCCATCCAGCCGCTGAACAGGCCGAGGGTCGATAGGCCGAGGATCACCAGCGGAGGAATCAAGGGCCAAAGCCAGATGCGCTCTGGGCGCCAGGGGAGAAAACCGAGCAGGTACTTGGCCGGCAAGGCGAGCAGAAAGAGGACGATCGACAAGCTCGCCCAGTGGACCTGGAAGGAGATGACGTCGTAACCGCTTTCCGCCTCCCGATCCATACCTCGAGATTCGACCTCTTCCATCGCTTGCCCGACCCGATCCCCGGTGCTGATATGACTTGTTCTCGGCTCAGTCTTCCGGCCGTTCGCCAGCTGGAGCCATCTTCACCATACGCGGCACGAAGCGCGCCAGGCTCTCGACCAAATCGCGCTGTGCTGCCATGACCTGATCGATATTGCGGTAGGCCGTGGGAGCCTCGTCCAGGCCGGCCGAAAGCAGCTCGACACCGCGCTGATGCAGCAGCTTGCGAGTGTCCGACCAGGTGATCGACTGCTTCGCCTTCGTGCGGCTCATGACGCGCCCGGCGCCGTGCGAGGACGAGTCGAGAGACGCCGGATGGCCGCGACCGCGCACCAGGTAGGCCGGGCTCGCCATGGTGCCTGGAATGATGCCGAGATCACCCTCGGCAGCCGGTGTGGCCCCTTTGCGATGCACGATCAGCGGCTCGCCCTGGTGCTCCTCGCGCCAGGCGAAGTTGTGGTGATTCTCAATATCCGCCAGGACCTTGGCACCCAGGGCCTTCGTCATGTGGTGGTGGATGCAGGCATGGTTGGCTTCGGCATAGCGACCCATGAGCTGCATCGC
>JBCCGX010000152.1:0-12727 GCA_039029035.1 Acidobacteriota bacterium
CCGCCGCCGACCACCAGGATGTCCTCGTCGTGGTACTTCCGCGGCGAGTAGAGGGCGTGGTAGACCTCCTCCATCGTTTCGCCCGGCACGCCGAGCTTACGCGGATTACCACGCTGACCGGTCGCGAGGACCACGCGCCGGGTCTTGTACGATCCTTTGCTCGTCGTCGCCAGGAAGGTGCCGCCGGACTGTTTCTCGAGCTTCTGCAGCGGCTCCTCGACCCGGACGTCGATATCATTCTCACGAATGATCTGGTTCCAGCGCTCGACGAGATCTTCTTTGCGCGCCCCATCGAGCCACAATTTGCCCTTCGGCGGCGTCGAATCGGGCTCGGCGTAGATCCACTTCCCTTCGGGAAAGTTCTCGATCGTATTGGCGATCTTCTCTTTTTCGAGCAGGACGTAACGCAGCCCTTTTTCTTGCGCCCGCAGGGCCGCGTTGAGGCCAGCAGCGCCGGCGCCGACGATCAAGACGTCGAGATCGTCGCCTTCCGGCCGCTGGTCCATACCCGGTAGGGTCGCGATGTAGTCGATGATCTCGACACCCTGGGCCATTGCCAGCTTGATCACCGGCGCACCGGCCAGGTCACCGATGATGTGCAAACCTTTGACGTTCGACTCGTTACCTTTGCCGATCACGGGCCGGCGATGGTCGGCGGTGCTGCCGCTGGCGAGGACCGTCTCGAGCTTCTCTCTGATATTCAGCAACCGTGTCTCTCCCTTGGATCGATCGAGAGAATTCGTATGTCGGGGTTCGGATGAGGAGGATCAGACCCGCGCCGCTTCGGCTTCGAATGCGGGCGCCAGGTCCTTGCCGCAACTGCTACAAGCGGCCGCCGAGGGGTGATTGGTGGCGCCACAGGCAGCGCAGGGGACCGGAGCAGGCGTCAGCGGCACTTTGGCGAGGCCGGCGGGAATCGCCGACGACGCAGTATCGCCCCGGCCAGTAGCCAACAACACCACCAATGCCGCGATGTTGCCGACCAGGCCAGCAAAGAACCAAGGCAAGGGTGCCAAGGAGCGACCGATCGCCAGGTAGCCGCAGATCGCCGCGAACACCAGCCCGACGAGCACATAGGCACCGAAGAGCAGCCAACCGGTGGTGACCGCCCGGCCCTCCATGGATCGCTCGTCGAACAGCGCCGACCGCGCCTGGAGCTTCTGAAAGTAGCTGTCCGGATCCCCTTCGAGCTCGGCCAGCATCTTGGCCGCGACGAAGAAGCTCCGTCCCTTGTAACGCACCTCGACGATCTCGTCGCCATGGATCGCCTGGCCGCAGACAATGCACTGCTCGCCTTCGCCGGGATGGCGGTCGAGCTCGGCCAGGAAAGGCGCGGTGGGCTCGCCCTGATCGGCCAGCACCGCTTGGGTCAGCCAGAGGGCACACCAAAGGGCTACCGCTATCGCAGCCACGCTCATCGGCCGTACCGATCGCATCATGTCACTGCCTCCGAGTCTTTGAGGTCGAATCGTTGCGGCATTATAGCGACCGAGACGGTGGTGCCCGGAAGGTCTACCGTGCCGCCCCATGCCCCTTTGCTGACCTCGCTTTTGCAGGCCGCCGCGAAGAAGTTACCGCGACGCAGACAAAGCGAGGGAGATCGGCCAAAGAAATCTCCGCCGGCGGGAATGAACCGCTAAACATTTTCGTTCTCATCAGACACCAGTAGGTGTAGGGACACCATCCGCAGACCGGCCCACCCGCTGCTCAGATCTCCCCGATCACTCGTCCCGCTCCACAACCTACGATCCCTCGCCTCCGGCCTGTCCCAGACAGCCAGCAGATCCTATGCCCAGAGGGTTCTGTGCGCGACGAGCGCTGCCCTCTGGTTTCCGAAGCCCTGCTGCAAGGCTTCGTTGTCGATAAGGAGTCCCGCCATGTCTGCCCCCTGCCCCGCGCGCCTCGATGAGGCCGCGCGCCTCGATGAAGCCGGCGCCGGCCCTGCCGCCGACTTACCCTCCGCCCCATCCGCCGAGCTCGACGATCGACGAGCCATGCTCCGCCGCCTGGCGCTCGAGATCGAGCGCCTGCAGCGCACCACCCTTTCCGGCTCGGCCCTCCTGGTCCTCGGTCTCGATCGCCTGAAAGCGGTCAACGGCGGCCTGAGCTACGCCGCGGGCGATCGAGTGCTGGCCGAGACCACCCGCCGCCTCGCCGGCTCGATCCATGCCGAGGATCTGCTCACGCGGCTCGGTGGCGACGAATTCGCCGTCCACCTGACCGGCCTGCGACAGGTCGCCGAGGCCCAGAAGCTGACCACCGAAATCCTCGAGCGGCTGCGTTGGCCGATCCGCCTCGAAGGGCGTCAGGTGTCGGTCAGTGCCAGCGTCGGGATCGTGTGGATCGACGAGCAGTACAGCCGCGCTGACGATGTGCTGCGCGACGCCGAGATCGCCATGGCCCGCGCCAAGACGAGCGGCCGCGGACGCAGCGAGCTCTTCGACCCACGCCAACACGGCGAAGGGGTCGAGCAGCTCAAGCTCGCAACCGATCTACGCGGCGCCATCGAGCGCGGCGAGCTCGGGCTCCACTACCAACCGATCGTCGCTCTCGACAGTGGCAGGATCCGTAACTTCGAGGCGCTCGTCCGCTGGCAGCACCCGCACCGCGGTCTGCTGCGCCCCCGGGAATTCATCTCCCTGGCCGATACCCTCGGATTGATGCCGCAGATTTGCGAGTGGACGCTCGAGAACGCCTCGCGGCAGATCGCTCACTGGCAGCGCACCTGGCCCGCCGAGCGCTGGTCGATGAGCGTCAACATCGATTCTCGCCAGCTCAGCGCTCCCGGCTTCGTCGACCGCGTCGATCGGATCCTCAATCAGGTTCAGATCACCCCCGGCAGCCTCGGCCTGGAGATCACCGAGAGCGCCATGATGGCGGGCCATCATCAGTCCACCGCGGTGCTCCACCAGCTCAGGGATCGTGGCATCCAGCTACACATCGACGACTTCGGCACCGGCTACGCCACTCTGAGCTACCTGCATCGTATCCCCAGTCGGGCAGTGAAGATCGACGCGTCCTTCGTCACCCAGATGCTGAACGACGACCGCCACCTGGAGATCGTCCGCAGCATCGTCGATCTGGGCCACAACCTCGGTCTCGAAGTGATCGCCGAAGGGGTCGAGACGCCACCGCAACTGCACAAGCTGCGCGACCTGGGCTGCGACCACGGGCAGGGCTTCTACTTCTCCCGACCCCTCGACCCAGTCTCACTGGAGGGCATGCTGGCTGCCGAGATGCAGTGGATCGACGAAGCGGACCGCTGAGACCGCCGAAAGCTGTCGAGAACCTGTAGCACCGTTCGGTCAAACACAGACCTACAGCACCGTGTCGAGGGCCTCGATCAATCGATCGACCTCTTGCGTGGTGTTGTAGTGCGCCAGGCTGACCCGGACGACGCCGTCCCTGGCGAGCAGACCGAGGTCGCGGATTGGGCGGTAGGCGTAGAAGTGGCCCCACCGCACGGCGATCCGCCGAGGATCGAGGTACGGTGGAATCTCGCTCGATTGGCGTCCCTCGACAACGAAGGAGACGGTCGGCACCCGAATCTGCTGCTCGCCACTCGCTGGCCCGATCACTCGCACCCCGGGCTTGCTGGCGAGATACCCGAGCAAACGGTTCGCCAGGTGCTCCTCGTGCTCGGCGATCAGAGCGAAGACCCGATCCAACCCTACCTGCCCTTCGCCCTTGTCCAGCGCCAGGGCGTCGGGGAAATGGTGCCCTTCCAAAGCGGCGAAGTAGTCGAGAATTCCCGGCAGGGCGGCCGCCAGCTCGTAGCTGACGTTACCCGGTTCGAGCTTGAGAGCGAGCTTCGCAGGATCGACGAAGAAGTGGTTGCAGCTGGCCAGGGTCTCGAAGAGATCGCGCCGCACATACAGCAGGCCGAGATGGGGACCGAAGGTCTTGTAGAGACTCACGGCGTAGATATCGACGCCCAGGGTGCGGACGTCGACTTGGCGATGCGGCGCGAACGCGACGCCGTCGACACAGACCCTGGCGCCCGCGGCGTGGGCGCGCCGGGTGACGGCATCGATATCGACGATGCGCCCCGCGATGTTCGAGCAATGGGTGCAGCACACCAGGCGCGTGCGCTCGTTCAGCAAGGCGTCCAGGTCGGCCAGATCGAGCTCGGCGTCGGCGCGGATGCGCCATTCCCTGACCGTCAGGTCGAGCGCTTCCGCCAGCCGCCACCATGGGCCTACGTTGGCTTCGTGGTCCAGGTTGGTGACGATCAACTCATCGCCGGGCGCCAACGTGGGCCGCAGCGCCTCGGCGAGCAATTGGAGGTTGATCGTCGTCGACGGACCGAGGACGATCTCGCCTGCGTCGGCTCCGACCCACTGCGCCATCGCCCGACGGCCGGCAGTGACCTCGGCCGCCGCTTCGACCGACAGGCCATAGCTCGCACCGAGCTGCACCTGATAGCGACGCATGTAAGCTGTCACTCGATCGATCACTTGCCGCGGTGCAACGCTGCCGCCGGCGTTGTCCATCAGCACCCATCCCTGCTTCAGGGCAGGGAATTGCCGGCGAACGAATTCGACGTCGAGCATCAGGAGTCTCCGGCGATCCAGACGGTGGCCACACGCATTGGCAAACCGCGGCTCGGGCGTTGGCAAACGAATTGGCAGGCGATGGGCGAGGCGATAGGCTACGGGCTCGCCATTATAGTGTTTGCCGCAGGCCGATTACGGACAGAGGACGATCCATGGACGCACCGATTCAACCCATCTTTCTGTTCGCTGACAGCCAGCTCCTGTTCTGGTCCGAAGACGGTGAGCTCTTCCTCGATCGCGCCCGTCAGCTGCTCGAGAGCACCGAGCCCAAGGCCGCCTACGTCGGCGCTTCGAACGGCGACCTGCCCGAGTTCTTCGAGCTCTTCCGTGGCGCCATGCAAGGCATCGGCATCTCCGACTGCCGGATGATTCCGGCTGAGCCGTCGACTGAGGACCTGGACTTCTTCGATCAAGCCGACTTGATCCTGCTTGCCGGCGGTGATCCGGAGCGCGGCTGGCGCTGCTTCGAGAGCAACGGCCTCAAGCAGAAAGTCGTCGAGCGCTACTACTCCGGATGCCTTTTGATGGGCATCTCGGCAGGGGCCATGCAGCTCGGCCTGCAAGCGTTCAATGAACCTGCCGGCAACGGCGCTGACAAGGAGCTCGAGACTTTCGAGACGTTCAAGCTGATCCCGCTGGTGATCGACGTGCACGACGATCCCGACTGGCTGCGCCTGCACGCCGTGATGCCGAAGGTCGGTGATTTGATCCAAGGCCTCGGCATCCCGTCCGGCGCCGGCGCCATCGTCCATCCCGATATGACCCTGGAACCGGTGCGCCGCCCGTTGGTCGAGCTCGGGGTCAAGAACGGTGAGGTTCGCCAGAGCCTGGTCTTCCCGCCCGGGGAAGAAGACGGCGAGGCACCCGATGAGGCTCCTGAAGCGACACCCCTGAAGCTCACGGCAAAGAGCGAATCTTGATAAGCGCTGGGCCTGAAACTCGCAGCCCGAGGGGGACCGAGTCGCGCAATCTGTGCTAAATTTCTGGACGAGATCCTAATCCAGATGATCTCGGCGGTGGGGACCGGATACCGAGAGAGCTTCCAGGGAGGCAGGACCATGGCCGAGAAGAAAAAGGCGTCGCAAATCGGCGGCGCCGGTGTAGTGGCGACCGCAGCGGACCTGTTCGGTAGCGCGGTGCGGACCAGCCTCGAGCTGTCCGCACTACCGGTCAAGGCGATCAAGTACCTGCCCGAGACCGGCCTTCTGGGCTGGCCCAAGGATGCCGTTCGCCTGGGAGCGAGCTTCCCGCGGGCGGTGGGCAAGGCGTTCGACCGCTTCGCCGCCAACATGGAGGAGCTCGGTGGCGGCGGTGACATCGAGGCCGAAGCAGATCTCGACAAGCCCGGCGTCCACACCTTTCGCAACGAGCAGAAAGACACCGCGATCGTCTTCATCCACGGTTTCGGTCAGAACTCGGAGAACACCTGGGGCAAGTTCCTCTACATCGTCTCCGAGGAGGCCAGGCTCGAGGATTGGGACATCTTCTCGGTCGGTTACACCACCAACATGATGATGGACGTCGCCGGCCTGTGGAGCGCTTCGCCGCCGATCGACCGCCTGGCGCAGTACATGATGACTGTCCTCACCAGCCCACCGCTGGCGCGCTACAAAAGCCTCGCCCTGGTTGCCCACTCGATGGGCGGACTGGTCACCCAGCGGACCCTGGTCGACTTCGCCGAAGTGCGTGATCGGGTCGGCCACGTGATTTGCTACGGCACACCCTCCGGCGGTCTGAAGAAGGCGGCGCTGATCAAGTCATGGAAACGACAGATCCGCGACATGTCGAAGGACAGCTCGTTTATCGTCGACCTGCGCGAGCGCTGGAGCAAGACCATCACTGACGAACCGCCGTTTACCTTCAAAGTGGCGGCTGGCGATCAAGACGAGTTCGTCCCCTCCTGGTCGACCCTCGAGCCCTTCGACGAAAAGTTTCGCTTTGTGGTGCCAGGCAACCATCTGACCATCGTCAGCCCGCCAACCAACAAGCATCTCAGCGTCGAGCTGCTGGTCAAGCACCTGGCGGGCGAACAGGCGGCAGGAGGCCCCTGGAACAGCGCCCGAGTCGCCATCGAGGGACGTCAGTTCCAGAAGGCGATCGACACGCTCTGGCCCCATCGCACCGAGCTCGACGACGGCACCAAGGTGATGCTTTCCCTCGCCCTCGACTCGGTCGGGCGGCGGCAGGATGCGATCGAGGTGCTCAAATCCAGCGGTCGCGAGTCGACCACCGACCAGATGGGTACCCTCGGCGGCCGACTCAAGCGCCGCTGGCTGCTGGAACGCCGCAAGGAAGACGCCGACGGTGCCAAAAAACTCTACGCTGACGGCCTCGCTGCGGCCGAAGAGGCCAAAGAGCCGGCGCAGGTGTTCTACCTGGCGATCAACGTCGCCTTCATGGCGCTGGCGGTCGACAACGACAAGAAGACCTCCCGCAAGAGCGCTCAGAAGGCGCTCGACAACACCGCTAAAGCGGAGGAAGATGTGTGGAACTTCGCCACTCAGGGCGAGGCCAACCTTTACCTCGGCAATGACGACGCGGCCCTCGAAGGCTACCGCGCCGCGCTGGAGAAGACGCCCAAGCCCTGGCAGCTGACCTCGATGTTCCAGCAGGCCGTGCAGGTCGCCGAGCTGCTCGACAACGAAGCGGTGGCCGATCGCCTTCGCAGCCTGTTCCGCGAAAGCGGAGGCTAGGGCCACGCGAGCGCTTGGTGGGAGGTCTGGCACCTTGCCGGCTCACGAGCGCGGCCGAGGCGCCCGCACTCCCAGCCCCCGGATCTGGTAGAGTCGGCGCCCTCCGTCGTTGCCCGTCGCGGCGACGACTTTCC
This sequence comes from Acidobacteriota bacterium, assembly GCA_039029035.1. Lineage (GTDB taxonomy): Bacteria > Acidobacteriota > Thermoanaerobaculia > Multivoradales > J023 > JAAELT01. The sequence goes on from JBCCGX010000152.1 coordinate 7,384, forward strand.
TCCCCTTCCCACCCGTCGTTTCCGGAGGCTCGATGCTCCTCACCACCGCTGCGTTCATCCTCGTTCTCGGTGTCCTGATCTTCGTGCACGAGCTCGGCCATTTCATGGCCGCCAAGGCGGTGGGGATCGCGGTGCCGCGCTTCTCGATCGGCTTCGGCTCGGCCACACCCTTACGATTCGTCCGCGGCGAGACCGAGTACCTGGTCTCTTGGATCCCCTTGGGCGGCTACGTGAAGATGGCGAGCAAGGAGGAGCAGGAGGCGATGGCCGCGCTCGAAGGGGGTGAGCTGGAGAAGGAGTATCCACCGGAGCGCCTCTTCGAGTCCCAATCCTTGCCGGCCCGGATCTTGGTGATCTCGGCTGGGGTGATCATGAACGTCCTCTTCGCCTGGGCCACCTACACCGGTCTGTTGGCGACGATGGGCCAACAAGAGACCCGGGTCGTCGGTGAGGTCGCCGCCGACCGCCCGGCAGCCGCAGCCGGGATGCAATCCGGCGATCTCTTCACCCACGTCGACGGCGAGCCAATCGACTCCTGGCCGGCGCTGGTCCAAAGGCTCGAGAGCAGCTCAGACCAGACTGTGCGCCTGACGGTCTTGCGCGACGGTGCGCCGGTCGAGCTGACGGTAACGCCCGAAGACGGCAAGATCGGTATCGGCCAGCAATTCGGTGCTCGGCACAATCCACTCCCCTTCGGCGCCGCGATCGTCGAGGGCGCCCGCGAGACCTGGAACGGCGGCCTACAAGTGGTGGGTTTTCTCAAAGGCATGATCTTCGGTCGCGTCTCGGCTCGCCAGCTCGGCGGCCCGCTAGCGATCGGTCAAGCGTCGGGGCAATTCGCCCGCGCTGGCCTGGCGCCGCTGCTGACCTTCATGGCTCTGCTCTCGATCAACCTGGCCATCCTCAACCTGCTGCCGATTCCGGTGCTCGATGGCGGCCACCTGATCTTCCTGGTCCTCGAGGGGCTGCGTGGCGGCCGACCCCTACCGCAAGCGATTCGCTTTCGTCTCACCCAGGTCGGCCTTCTTTTACTCCTGGGCATCATGGCTTTCGCCCTGATCAATGATTTCGTCAGGATTGCTTGGGGCTCGTGAAGCTATACGCCATTGGCGACCTTCACCTGGCCAACAAGAGCAATCGGGCGGCGCTGGCCGAGATGCCGGCGTACCCCAACGATTGGTTGATCGTCGCTGGAGATGTCGGCGAAACGGAAGCCCAGCTCCGCTTCGCCCTCGATGTTCTGGTCCCTCGCTTCGCTCAGGTGCTGTGGACGCCAGGCAACCACGACCTATGGACCCTGGCGGACGATCCCTCGCGGTTGCGCGGCGAGGCCAAGTATCTACGACTGGTCCAGATCTGCCGCGAGCGCGGAGTGCTGACGCCGGAGGATCCCTACCCGCGCTGGCCGGCAACCCCTCCCGGTGAGCCCTGGATCCGTATCGCGCCGCTCTTCCTACTCTACGACTACAGCTTTCGCCCTCCGGAGATCCCTTTCGAGAAAGCTGTCGCCTGGGCCGAAGAAACCAACGTCGTCTGCAGTGATGAATTCCTTCTCCATCCGCCACCCCATGCCTCGCGCCAGGCGTGGTGTGCGCAGCGCGTCGAGCGCACCGAGCGCCGGCTGGAGCAGGCGGCGGCGACCGGCGACCGCCTGATCCTGATCAATCACTGGCCGCTGCGCGAGGACGTGGTGAACCTGCGCCGCATCCCGCGCTTCTCGATCTGGTGCGGTACCAAGGCGACCGACGACTGGCATCGCCGCTTCAATGCCATCGCCGTGATCTATGGCCACCTGCATATCAAGGCGACCCACTTCCGCGACGGCGTTCGCTTCGAGGAAGTCTCTCTCGGTTATCCCCGAGATTGGAATCGCAGCCGAGGCGTCGGCGACTACCTGCGCCAGATCCTGCCGCAACCGGACACCTGGCTGGCTAGCTGATCTCCCCCCGCAGCTGGAGGATCTGTGCCGCGACACTGATCGCGATCTCCTCCGGCGTGTGGCTGGGGATGGGTAGCCCCACCGGAGCATGAAGGCGCTCGAGCTGCGCCTCAGAGAAGCCCTCGGCGCGCAAGCGCTGCTCGATCTCGCTGATCTTGGCCGGCGCGCCCATCACACCGAGGAAAGGAAAAGGCCTCGCGACGACGCCAGACAGCGCCCTCACATCACTCGGGAAATCGGTCGTCATCACCACGACCTGGGTCATCTCCGGGTAGTCGATCAGCGCCCCGGCCTGGCGAAAATCGGCGACGATTCGCACCGATCGCGCCACCTGCTCGAGCTCGGCTTCGAAGACGTTCTCACGCGTCTCGTAGACCACAACATCGTAACCCAAGGGCCCCATGACCCGCGCCAGGGCGAGAGCGCAATGACCGCCGCCGAGAATCGCCAGCCGCCGGCGGTTCAGCAGCTGCTCCTCATAGCTCCAGCTCTCGCCATCACGCTCGACAACCCTCGGTGGTCGGGAGAGGACTGGCGCCCCTTCTGCGACGCGCATCCCGGCCGGGTCGATCGAGAGGGTGCCGGCGCCACCGGCGGCAAGCATCTCAATCAGGCGTTCGACCGTCGCCAAATCGTCCGCCGGCCGGCAAAGTCGATAGAGATTGGTCTGGCTGCCGGCACAAATCATCCCCGACCTCTCGCCCGACGGCGCTCGTTGATGATGCAGGGTCCGCAGCTCGGGTGCGAAGTCGCCCCGCTGCAGGATTTCGGCAGCACGCGCCAGCAGCTTGTACTCCATGATGCCGCCACCGATCGTACCCACGCGCTCCCCGGTCTCGCTCAGCAACATGCGGGCGCCAGCGGTGCCCGGGGAATGCCGGGTGTTTTTGACCACCAGAGCCAGAAAGACCTGGCGACCAGCTCGAAGATGGGTGACGAGGCTCTTCCAGAATGACATCGTGTTGTGCATAGTCTGCCTCGGCCGGAGCCTAGCAGTCCGTAGCGAAGTCGCGTCGCACTTTTTCTCGTTCTTGACCCAGACTTCACCCAACCCGGAGGCACGCGGGATAGGATTTTCGGTTGGAAGCGAAAGAATCGAGATGCATCTGAAGCACATCAGAACGACCGCGTTGGCCGGTGCCTTTCTCTGCCTTGCCAGCATCGGCTGCAGTCCGCGCGGCAACGCGGCCGCGCCAAACGCCGCGGCCGAAACGGCGGCCGACGCGACACCTCGCCCCGCGCCGACCAACCTCGTCTTCATCCTGATCGATACCCTGAGGGCCGATCACGTCGGCGCCTACGGCTACGAGCGGCCAACGACGCCCAACCTCGACCGATTTCTCGAGCGAGCGACCGTCTTCACCAACTCGCGCAGCCAGGCTTCGTGCACCTTTCCCTCCGTCAACTCGCTCCTCACCTCACGCCACCCGCTCGAGTTCATAGGCCGCGGCGCCTTACCGGCGAAGCCGGACACGAAGGAGGTGACCACTTACTGGCAGTCGGGCAATCGCCCCGCTCAATTCGGCATTCCCGAAGACATCCGAGCGATTCCCGAGATCCTGCAGGACGCCGGCTTCCATACCCTGGCGGTCTCGGCCAGCCCGATCGTACGCAGCGCCGAGAGCACCGAAGCGACCAACCGCTGGGGCGGCTTCGGCCGCGGATTCGAGATCTTCGATGAAGAGTGTCTGAACCGGAAGGCCGACTGTGTGAACCGGACCGCCTTACCCCTGCTGCTCGACCGCCCCACTGACCGGCCCTTCTTCGCCTACCTCCACTACATGGACCCCCACGCCCCTTACGGCGCGCCGGAGGCGTTCGGCAAGCCCTTCTCCGGTAAGTACTCCGGTAAGCCCTACATCGAGAACGGGATCCCTTACCCCATCGAGAAGTTGATCAACCGTGGCAAGACCCACCGCATCACCGACGCCGACCTGGGGCATCTGATCGACCTCTATGACGACGGCATCGCCTACTTCGATCACCACTTTGGCCAGCTCGTCGAGTTTCTCGAATCGTCCGGGATCCTGCAGGACACCCTCGTCGTGATCTTCTCAGACCACGGCGAGTCCTTCCTCGACCACTCGACGATCGCTCACTGCCACTCGGTCTTCGACAGCGAGGTCCGTGTCCCCCTCGCCTTCTACGTGCCCGGCGCCGAGGACGGCCAGCGCCTGAGCCTCGCCGCCCAGAATCTCGACATCGTCCCTACGGCTCTCAGTTATCTGCAGGTCGAGACCCCATTACCCTTCGCCGGGCGCAACCTGCGCAATCTCATTGATGGCCGGGCCTCCGGCGCCGCGGCAGAGGAGCACCTGGTGTTCAGCGCCCAGCGCGCCTGGCGCAGTGTCAACAACCGGGACCGCAAGCTGATCTACGATCTGGCCAGCGGCGACTACTTCTTCTTCGACACCACTGCCGATCCCGACGAGGAGCACAACTTGGCGCAGAAGGAGCCCGGCCGTCTCCGCACCCTCAGTGGCCCACTGCTGCAGCACATGCTGGCCACGGAAGGCAGCGTAGACCCACAGGAGAGCTTGGAGCAGAGCCAGGCGATCGAAGATCGCCTGCGAGCCCTGGGGTACTTCGACTAAGAGCCGGCGACGAAAGAGCCCGGTCTCGACTCAATCGGCCAGCACAGGCTCCACGACTTTCTCCGCGGCCTCCGTCTGGCGCCCGAGCTCGCTGAGCCGGTCGGCATGGAGCTGCATCAAGACTCGCTCCGGGGTCAGAGGCGAATCGAAAGCGTAGTCGCGCGAGCGGAAGGCCCGCATGGCGTGGCGGATGGCGAAGAAGACGCCGATGCCGTACATCAGGGGCGGCTCACCGACCGCCTTGGAGTGAAACGGACCGAGAGGATTGTCGGCGTCGTCCAGGAAGCGGACCTCCAGGTCGTCGGGCATGAAGTAGACGTCGGGCACCTTGTAGGTTGCCAGGGCACCGGAGAGGTTCTTGCCTTCGGGCGAGAAGGCCAGTTCCTCCATCGTCATCCAGCCGAGACCCTGGGCGAGCCCGCCTTCGACCTGACCGAGGTCGACTTTGTAGTTGATCGGCCGGCCGATGTCGTGCACGATCCGGACCGAGTCAACGTCGTAGATACCGCGCAGACAATCGACGGTGACCTCGAAGATCGCCGTGCCATAGACGTGGTAGGCGAAGGGATGCCCCTTGCTCGTCGCGAGGTCGAAGCCCACCTTGGGGGTGCGGAAGAAGCCGTGGGCCGAGAGACCGACGCGATCGATGTAGGCCGTCTGGATGAGCTTCTCCCAGGTCCAGCCGCTGTCCTCGCCACCAGCGAAGACCGTCTCGTCACGGATCTCGATGCGCTCGGGATCGGTTTCGAGCTTGCCCGCCACATGGCGCTTCAAGCGGTCCGTGATCTGTTGGACGGCCAACAGGGTGGCG
>JBCCGX010000153.1:0-12671 GCA_039029035.1 Acidobacteriota bacterium
CTGCACTTCGTCCCGTCGATGCTGCGCGCCTTTCTGGCCACTCCCGGGGTGGCGGCGTGCCGCAGCCTCGAGCGGGTCATCTGCAGCGGCGAGGCCTTGGCGTTCGAGCTGCAAGAGAGCTTCTATCGTCAGCTCGGAGCCCGGCTGGAGAACCTCTACGGTCCGACGGAAGCGGCGATCGACGTCACTTGGTGGCCGTGCGCGCGGACGGCCTCGGAGGCCGTGGTGCCGATCGGCCGCCCGGTGGACAACACGCACCTCGAGGTGCGGGATCGGCACCTGCGGCCGGCGCCCCTCGGGGTGGCGGGCGAGCTTCTGATCGGCGGCGTGCAGTTGGCCCGGGGTTACCTCGGCCGACCCGCCTTGAGCGCCGAGAGGTTCATCCCGGATCCCGGGGGATCGGGCGAGCGCCTGTACCGCACCGGGGACCTGGCGCGCTATCGAACCGACGGCTCGATCGAGTTCCTCGGCCGGCTGGATCACCAGGTGAAGCTGCGCGGCTTCCGCATCGAGCTGGGAGAAATCGAGGCGGTGCTGCAGGCGCACCCCGGAGTGGACGACGTGGCGGTTCTGTCGCGTGAGCTCGCGTCTGGGGATTCCAACCTGGTGGCCTACATCGTACCGGACAGTGCCACGGCGCTGCCGGTCCATCGGCTGGCACGGCTGGAAAGCGAAGGGCGGCTCGCCGGCCACGAGCGGGCCGAGCTGCCGAACGGTCTGCCGGTGGTGCACAAGAATCGCGGCGAGACGGCGTTTCTGTACCAAGAGCTATTCGAGGACCAGGCTTACAAACGCCACGGGATCGACCTGGTGCCGGGCGCCTGTGTCTTCGATGTCGGGGCCAACATCGGCCTCTTCGCCCTCTACGCGGCCCAGCAGTGGCCGGGAGCCCGGGTCTACGCCTTCGAGCCTCTGCCGCCGCTGTTCGAAGTGCTGGATCTGAACCTGGATCTCTACGGGATCCCGGGAGGCCGCTTCGCCTACGGTCTGGGCAGCGAGCGTGGCGAAGTGCGGTTCGAATACTTCCCGCACGCCTCGATTCTCTCGGGCCGCCACGTGGACGGCTCGGACGAGCGGCAGACGGTCAAGCGTTTCCTTTTGGGCCGCGACGAGGGCCTCTCCGAGCGTGAGATCGAGGAGCTGCTGGCGGAGCGGCTGGAGCACGAGACCTACACCTGCCAGGTGAAGCCGCTGTCGGAGGTGATCCGCGAGGAAGGCATCGAGCGGATCGATCTCTTGAAGGTCGACGTCGAGAAAAGTGAGCTCGAGGTGCTCCGCGGGATCGCCGCGTCGGATTGGCCGAAGATCCGCCAGGTGGTGGTGGAGGTGCACGATCAGCACGGTCGCATGGAGGCCATCCGGGAGTTGCTGGCCCGCCACGGATTCGAGGTGGTGGTCGAGCAGGATAGGAGTCTCGCCGGCACCGAGCTCTTCAATCTCTACGCCCGCCGCACCGCGGCCTCGACGCGCGCCGGAGAGATCGCCCCGGCAGCGCCACCGCGTTGGGTCAACGGCGACCGTTTGCGCGCCGACGTGCAGCGCCACGCGCTATCCAAGCTGCCCGACTATATGGCGCCGCAGCAGCTCGTCTGGCTCGATGCCCTGCCGCTGTCGGCCAATGGCAAGCTGGATCGGCGGGCGCTCGAACGCATCGCGACGCCGACCCTGGCCGAGGACACGCCGGCGACCGTGGCTGCTCCGCGCACGCCGACCGAAGAGCTGCTGTGCGGTCTGTGGATGCAGCTGCTGGACCGCGAGCAGGTGAGGATCTTCGACAGCTTCTTCGACCTCGGGGGCCACTCCCTGCTAGCGACCCAGGCGATCTCCCAGGTACGGAGTCTGTTGGCGGTCGAGATGTCAGTCCGGCAGCTGTTTCAGACCCCCTCGATCGCCGGCTTTGCCGAGCAGATCGAGGCGGCCAAAGTCGCCGGCCGTGGCGTGGATTTGCCGCCGATCGAGCCGATCGCACGCGATCGGACCCTGCCGCTGCCGCTGTCCTTCGCCCAGGAGAGGCTCTGGTTTCTCGATCAGCTGGAGCCCGATAGCGCGGCGTACCACCTGGCGACCAACCTACGCTTCTCGGGCCACATCGAGCTCGCGGTACTCGAGCGCGCCCTGACCGAAGTGGTGCGACGGCACGAAGTGCTGCGCACCCGCTTCGTGCGCCACGACGGCGAGCCACAGCAGCACATCGAGCCATCGCAGCCCTGGGCACTGCCGCTGGTCGATCTGTCGTCGCTGCCACCGCCGAGCCGGGCCGCCGAAGCCCGGCGGCTGGCGATCGCCGAGGCACGGCGACCGTTCGATCTCGGCGCCGGGCACCTGCTGCGCACCGTCGCGGTGCGCCTCGGCGACGACGAGCACCGGTTGGTGGTGCTGCTGCACCACATCGTCGCGGACGGCTGGTCGACCGGCGTGCTGGTGCGAGAGGTGACGACCCTCTACCGGGCGCTCTCGCACCGTCAATTGTCGCCACTCGAGCCCCTGCCAGTCCAATACGCCGACTTCGCCATCTGGCAGCGGCGCTGGCTCACCACCGAGGCCTTGGCACCGCAGATCGCCTACTGGAAGGGGCAGCTGACCGGTGCTCCGCAGACCCTGGCGCTACCGACCGACCGACCGAGAACGCTGGCCGGCACCGCGCAGGGCAGTGAGCAAGCTTGGGCACTCAACGCCTCATTGAGCGAAGACCTGGGCGAACTCGCACGGGCCCATGGATCGACCCTCTTCATGACCCTGGCGGCGGCGTTGCAGACGCTCCTACAGCGCTACAGCGGGCAGCGGGACTTGACCCTGGGAACGCCGGTCGCCAACCGGCGGCACAGCGAGCTCGAGGGATTGGTCGGCCTGTTCGTCAACACCCTCGTAGTGCGCGGACGCCTGGCAGGCGATCCACCGTTCAGCCAGCTCCTCGGGCGAACGCGGGCAACCTTGCTCGAAGCCTACGCCCATCAGGATTTACCGTTCGAGCAACTGGTGGAGATCCTGCAGCCGGAGCGTCTTCTCGACCAAACGCCACTCTTTCAGGTCATGCTCACCTTCCAGAGCACTCCGGACGAGCCCCTGGAACTGCCTGGACTGGAGATCGAGTCGGAGGAGCTACCTACCGGCGCCACCAAGCTCGACCTGAGCCTGAACCTGGAAGCCACACCGGCTGGGCTGCGGGGCAGCTGGATCTGGGCCAGCCAGCTCTTCGACCGCACCACCATCCTGCGCCTCATCGGCAGCTTCGAGCGTCTCCTGCGAGGCATCGTGGCGCGCCCAGCGACGCGGCTATCACAACTGCCCCTGCTCTCGGCCGCCGAGCGCGCCCAGCTCGTTGGAGAATGGGCCTCTAACCCGATCGATCTCGACGCCGGGTTTCCCCTGATCCAGCGTCTCGAAGCCTCAGCGGCACGGTGGCCTGAGGCGGTCGCCGTCACCGCCATAACGGCCGACGGCAGCGAGACGCGCTTGATGTATCGCGAGCTCGATCAACGGGCCGAAGCCTTGGCCCACGAGCTACGGGCCCGCGGCGTCGGGCCCGAAGGCCTGGTCGCAGTGGCGGTTGGCCGCGGCCTCGAGCTGCCGATCACGCTCTTCGCGATCCTCAAGGCCGGGGGCGCGTTTCTGCCCCTCGACTTGACCGACCCGGTCGAACGCACCGCTGCGATCCTCGCTGACGCCCGGCCCAATCTCCTGGTCAGCGACGGCCCCCTGGCCGAGGCGGCGGCCCAGGCATGGCCCGAGTTACCGCGGATCGAGCTGGGGCCCGATGACAGTGATCTCGCCAGCAGTGATCTCGCCAGCAGTGATCCCGCGAGCAGTGCCCCCGTCAGCAGCAAGCCCAGCAGCCGCCCCGCCGGGGCCGGCCCCAATCTGGCGTACGTGATCTACACCTCGGGCTCGAGCGGCCGACCCAAGGGCGTGATGGTCTCCCACGGTAGCTTGCTCAACTACTTGCTCTGGGTCGAGCGCGACCTGCTGAGCCCGGAGGTGGTGCACCTGCCCCTGGTCAGCCGGGTCGCCTTCGATGCCTCCCTGAAGCAGCTCTTCATCCCGCTCCTACGCGGTGGCACGGTACAGATTCCCGACCAGGCGATTCTCGAACGCCCCAGCGCACTGCTCGCCCTGGTCGACCGGCCGGGGGCGGCCTTGAACTGCGTACCGTCGCTTTGGGAGACCCTGCTGCAGGTCTTGGAAGCCGGTGATGCGGAGCTCGCCCGCGGCGGACCGAGCCAGTTGCTGCTCGGTGGCGAGGCGCTATCTCCGGATCTGGTCGAGCGCACCCGTGCGTGGCTACCGGCGGCGAGCCTGGCGAATCTTTACGGCCCCACCGAAGCGACTGCCAATGCCAGCGCTGCGACGGTCGACGGGCCGGCGTCCGTCACCCTCGGCCGGCCCGTGATCGGCACTACGCTTTATGCTCTCGGGCACCGCCTGGAACTCCAGCCGGCCGGCGTCGTCGGCGAGCTCGGGATCGGCGGTGCCGGGGTGGCACGCGGCTACCTCGGCCGCCCGAGACGCACCGCTGAGAGTTTCGTGCCTGACCCCTGGTGCACGGACCGGAACGCTGATCTCGGGAGCACCGGGGGCGGCGGCCGCCTCTACCTGACCGGCGACCTGGTGCGGCGCCGTGCCGACGGTTCGCTGCATTATGTCGGACGGCGCGACGATCAGGTCAAGGTCCGGGGCTTCCGCGTCGAGCTGGGAGAGATCGAGGCAGCGCTCACGGCCTTGCCGGAGGTCGCCGAAGCAGCAGTAATGCTCGATCGACAGGCCGCGGGCGGTGAGCGCCTGGTCGCCTACGTCGTGTCGAGCACTTCGCAACGATCGAGCACGGGGCAGCAGCGGGATGGCCTGGGCGAGGCTTTGGGTGAGCGGTTGCCGAGATATATGGTGCCGGCGACCTTCGTTGCCCTCGACGAGCTGCCCCGGCTGCCCGGTGGCAAGATCGATCGCCGCCGCCTCGCGGCCCTACCGGAGGTCAAGTCGAAGCCTCCCGAAGCGCGCGATGCGCGGCCTCCCTCGAGCCCCGTCGAAGAGATCCTGGCGGGGATCTGGTGCGATCTCTTCGGCCTCGACCGGGTCGGCCCCGAAGACGATTTCTTTGCCCTCGGTGGGCATTCCCTCCTCGCCACCCAGGTGGCCTCACGCCTCCGCCGCCTCTTCGGCATCGAGTTGCCGCTGCGGCGCCTGTTCCAGGCCAGCACCCTGGCCGCGTTGACGGCAGTGGTCGAAGAGGCGCGAAGCCGGTCGACCGAAGCCGAGGCACCGGCCTTCGCTCCGGTCGACCGAACCGGCGACCTGCCGCTCTCCTTCGCCCAGGAACGGCTGTGGCTTCTCCACCGACTCGCCCCCGAGAGCCCAGCCTACAATCTGCCGAACTTCGTCACCCTGGACGGCGCGCTCGACATCCCTGCCCTACGCTTCGGCCTAGAGCAGTTGATGGAGCGTCACGAAGTCTTACGCAGCGTCTTCCCCGAGGTCGCAGGGGAGCCGGTCGCGCGGCTCCTACCACCCACCCCCCTGGCCTTGCCCGTCGTCGATCTCGCAGCCCTCCCGGCCGAGGCCCGCAGGAGCGAGGCTGCGCGTCTAGGCGCTTGGGCCGCCCGGCGCCCGTTCGATTTGGCGCGGGGACCGCTCGTCCGGGCGTCGTTGATCCGGCTCGCTCCGCGGCAGCATCAGCTGCTCCTAACACTGCATCACATCCTCTCCGACGGCTGGTCACTGCCCATCCTGATCCGCGAGGTCGGCGAGCTCTACCGCGCCGGCCGCGATCGCCAAACGCCAGCCCTGTCACCGCTGCCGATTCAATATGTGGACTTCGCCGCCGGCCAGCGCCAGTGGCTCCGCGGCGAGGTCCTCGAACGCCAGCTCGACTTTTGGCGCCTGCAACTGCAGGCGCCACCGTCCACCCTAGAGCTGCCGAGCGACCGCGCGCGGCCGGCGGTGCGGAGCAACCACGGCGCGACCACCCCGGTTCTGCTGCCGACCCCGCTGCGGGATCGTCTCGAAGAGCTCTCGCAGAAGCAGGGTGTGACGCTCTTCATGACCCTCCTGGCGGTCTTTCAGACGTTGCTGTCGCGCCTCAGCGGCCAGCAGGACCTCGCCATCGGCACCCCCATCGCCGGGCGCCAGCGCCTGGAGACCGAAGCCCTGATCGGCTTGTTCATCAACACCTTGGTGCTGCGCTCGAACCTGCCTCCGAAAGCGCGCTTCACCGAGCTCCTGGAACGAGCGCGCGAAGTAGCCCTCGAGGCCTACGCCCACCAGGATCTGCCCTTCGAGCGCTTGGTCGAAGCACTGGAGCCGCAGCGTAACCGCAGTCAGACGCCGCTCTTCCAGGTGATGCTTATCTTGCAGAACGCGCCCACCGCGGCGCTGCAACTGCCCGGTCTCTCAGTGCGCCGGCTGACGGCCGACCTCGGCAGCTCGAAGTTCGACCTGACGCTGGCGATCGAGCCCACCGACGAGGGACTGGCAGGCGAGATCGAGTACAACCGCGACCTCTTCGACGCCACGACTGTCGCCCGCTGGGCGCTGCAGCTCGAGACCCTCTCACGAGGCGTCGCGAACGATCCCACCCAGCGGTTCCACGACCTACCACTGCTGGCCCGCGCCGAGCGCCACCAATTGCTCGCCGAGTGGAACGATCCAGCGAGCTCCGGGGTGGTCGAGTGCCTGCACGAGATCGTCGACGCCCAGACGATGCGGACCCCCGAGACCGTGGCGGTCGTCTCGGGCGAGCACCACCTGAGCTACCTGGAGCTCGGCCGCCGTGCCGAGGGGCTCGCCGGTGCGCTGGCAGAGCGCGGCGTGGGGCCGGAGATCGTCGTCGGGCTGTGCACGGAGCGCTCGGTCGACCTTCTGGTCGGCCTGCTGGGTATTCTGCGCGCGGGTGGAGCCTACTTGCCCCTCGACCCGACCTATCCGGCACAGCGGCTGGCCTTCATGCTGGCCGACGCCGCGGCGCCGGTGCTGGTGACCCGCGCGGCGCTGCTGGAGCATCTGCCGGCGGACCGGCCACCGGCGCTGCGCCTCGACGACCTCGGTCCCAGCCCCCGGGCCCAGGCGACGCGGCACCGGCCCGGTCTGCAAAACCTCGCCTACGTGATCTACACCTCGGGCTCCACCGGACGGCCCAAGGGGGTTCAGATCTCGCATCGGGCGTTGATGAACTTCCTCCGCTCGATGGCCCAGCGGCCTGGTCTGAGCCGCAGCGATGTCCTGGTCGCGGTCACCTCCCTGTCCTTCGACATCGCGGCTCTGGAGCTGTTCCTGCCTCTGTCGATGGGCGCGCGGGTCGTCGTGGCCAACGAGGAGGAGGCGGCGGACGGGCAACGACTGAGGCGACTTCTGGCCAACGCTGAGGCCACGGTGCTGCAGGCGACCCCAGCCACCTGGCAGATGTTGGAGGAGACCTCATGGCAGCCGTCGGCCGGGTTCCGCGCCCTGTGCGGTGGCGAGGCGTTGCCGCTCCAGCTGGCCGCGAGGCTGCGGACCCAGTCGACCCAGGCATGGAACCTCTACGGGCCGACCGAAACCACCATCTGGTCGACCGCCTGGGAGATTCAAAACCGCGACCGGGTCGCCATTGGGCGGCCGATCGCCGAGACCGAGGTCTATCTCCTCGATGGGGCGATCGACCCGGTGCCGATCGGCGCGGTGGGTGAGCTCATGATCGGTAGCACCGGCCTGGCGCGTGGCTACCTCGACCGACCCGGGCGAACGGCAGCGGCCTTCCTCCCCCACCCCTTCAGCGAGGTGCCCGGGCGACGTTTCTACCGAACGGGCGACCTAGCGCGCTACCGAGCGGACGGATCCCTGGAGTGCCTGGGGCGGATCGACCACCAGGTCAAGGTTCGCGGCTTTCGCATCGAGCTCGGTGAGATCGAGGCCCGATTGAGCAAAGCCCCGGGGATCCGGCAGGCGGCGGTGCTGGCCCTCGATCTCGAGACGCCCGGGGATCGCTGGACGGATCGGCGCCTGGTGGCTTGTGTCGTGCCCCGGGCCCAGAGTGTTCCGGGATCGCGAGCGTTGCGCGATTTTCTCCTCCAGCGACTACCGGATCACATGGCGCCTTCGGTCTTTGTCCCGTTCGACGAGCTACCGTTGACGCCCAACGGCAAGTTGGATCGGGGCGCTCTCGGTCGGGCTGCCCTGAGCCGTCTGGAGGCAAACCGGCTGGCGCAGGGCACCGCGGGCGACCGGCCCGTCGTGGCGCCGCGCAATCCGGTCGAAGAGCTACTGGTCGGCCTCTGGGCCGACGTTCTCGGTCGGCAGCGGGTAGGGATCGACCAGAGCTTCTTCGATCTCGGCGGCCACTCACTGCTGGCCGTCAAGCTGCTCACCCGGGTCCGCGACCACTTCGACGTCGAGCTGTCGCTGAAGACGGTCTTCGAAAGCCCGACCGTGGGCGAGCTGGCAACCCGAATTGAGGGACGCCTCGCAACGCAGCGGCAGGATGTTGCGGCGCTCGAGCCCCAGACCTGGAAAGACGGCGCACCTCTGTCGTTCGCCCAGGAGCAGATGTGGTTCTTTGCCCAACTGCAGGACGAGGTCCAGCTCTACAATCTGCCGGCGGCTTTTCGCCTCCGTGGCGAGCTCTCGCTGCCGGCGCTGCGCGTTGCCCTGGCCGAGATCGCTCGCCGTCACCAAGTGCTGCGGACTCGCATCGTCCTGCGCGAGGACCAGCCCTGGCAAGAGGTACTCCCTGCCCGCATCGAAAAGCCCGTCGCTGACCTGAGCGGCCTGGGCTCGGTCACCCGCCGGGCAGAAGTCGAGCGCCTGGTTCGGCAACAGGCCCGTGTCCCTTTCGAGCTGGAAAAGGGACCGATGCTCCGGCTCCTCGTCCTGCAGTTGGCGCCGCAGGATCACGTCCTGGCAGCAACCCTGCACCATATCGCCGCTGACGGTTGGTCCTTCCGCCTCTTCGCCCACGAGCTCGAGGTCCTCTACGCAGCATCTCTCGAGGGCGGAGGGGCCCCGTCGCTGCCAGCACTGCCGGTTCAATACTTCGACTACGCCGCCTGGCAGCGGCGCTGGCTCGACAGCGACTCGGCCAGTCGCGAGCTCGCCTATTGGCGCCAGGCCCTGGGCGGCGCGCCGCCACTGCTCGAGCTACCCGCCGACCGTCCGCGGTCGGCGGTCATGAGCTTTCGCGGGGCGCACCAGCCGATCCACCTCCCCTCCGACCTCACGCGACGCTTGAGCGAGCTCGGCCGGCGCCAGGGTACGACGCCCTTCATCACCCTCCTGACCGCCTTTCTGGGCCTGCTCCACCGCTGGAGCGGATCGCGCGACCTGGTAGTGGGCTCGCCAATGGCCCACCGGCCGCGGCGAGAGACGGAAGATCTGATCGGGCTCTTCCTCAACATGGTGGCGCTGCGCACCGATCTGGCGGGCAACCCCAGCTTCACCGCCCTGCTGCGCCGGGTGCGCACCGCCGCGCTGGCAGCCTATGCCCATCAGAACCTGCCTTTCGAGCGCCTGGTCGAAGAGCTGGCGCCGGCCCGGAGCCCGTCCTACACGCCAGTCTTCCAGGTGACCTTCACTTTCCAGGGCAACCCGGCCCAGCCCCTGCAGCTCGCCGGCCTGAGCACCGAGCCGCTGCTCTCGACCACCCACACCGCGCGCTTCGACCTCACCCTATCGATGTGGGACGACCCGGCGGGATGGCAGGGCGATCTGGAATACAACATCGCCCTCTTCGATCCATCGACGCTGAGCCATTTCGCCAACCATTTCACCAGCCTCCTGGCAGCCGCCGCCGCGGATCCCGAGGCCGCCCTCACAGAGCTGCCACTGCTCAGCCCGGCAGAACACCACCAGCTGCTGGCAGAATGGCCGGATACCCAGCGCGATCTGCCGACGACGGCGATCCACCAGCTCTTCGAGCAACGCGTCGAGCGCACGCCGACGGCGACGGCTCTGCTCTTCGGTCACCAACGCCTGACCTACCGCGAGCTCGATCACGAGGCCGAGCACATGGCGCACCGCCTGCGCGCTCGTGGCGTCGGCCGCGAAGTGGTGGTCGGCGTGCACCTGCAGCGCGGACCCGAGCTGGTCATCGCGCTCCTCGGGGTCCTCAAGGCGGGCGGCGCCTACCTGCCCCTGGATCCCGAGTACCCGAGCGACCGTCTGGCCTTCATGGTCCGAGACGCCGGTGTCCCGGTGCTGATCACCGCCAAGGCACCGCGCTTGGAGCTCGGGGAACGGTCCGTCGA
Organism: Acidobacteriota bacterium; assembly: GCA_039029035.1. Lineage (GTDB taxonomy): Bacteria > Acidobacteriota > Thermoanaerobaculia > Multivoradales > J023 > JAAELT01. The sequence continues at coordinate 10,209 of JBCCGX010000153.1, forward strand.
GCAGCTGGCGGTGCGCTGGTCATCCCAAGATGGGGCCGCATCCGAGCGCTCGCTCACCGACCCGCCGGCCGCGCGGGCGACGCTGGACAACCTGGCCTATGTGATCTACACCTCCGGTTCGACCGGACGGCCCAAAGGGGTGATGATCTGCCACCGCAACGTGGTCAACTTCTTCGTCGGTATGGACGAGCGTCTCGGCGATCCGGCAGACAAGACCTGGCTGGCAGTGACCAGCATGTCGTTCGACATCTCGGTCCTGGAAATCTTCTGGACCCTGACCCGGGGCGCGACCGTGGTGATTCAGGGCGAGTCGCCGCGAGGCGCGGCGACTCCGGCCGCCAACCTCGAAGCAGCGACCCCCGAAGCGTCCCCCACCGCCACCCGACCTGCTGGCCAACCGGCTACCACCGAAGCAACAGACTCACAGTGGATGGACTTCAGTCTGTTCTACTTCGCCAGCGCGCAATCCGCGGCGGCAGACGACAAATACCGACTGTTGCTCGAAGGGGCCAAAGCCGCCGATCGCCTGGGCTTTGCCGGCGTGTGGACCCCGGAGCGCCACTTCCACGACTTCGGCGGCCTCTACCCCAACCCGGCCACCACCGGGGCCGCCGTCGCGGCGATCACCGAGCGGGTGCAGATCCGTGCCGGTAGCGTCGTTCTGCCGCTGCACCATCCCGTCCGGGTGGCCGAGGAATGGTCGGTGGTCGACAACATCTCGGGCGGCCGGGCGGCCATCTCGTTCGCTTCCGGCTGGCAACCCAACGACTTCGTCTTCGCGCCACAACGCTATGCCGACCGCAAAGACTTCATGCTGCGCGAGATCGAGACGGTGCGCCGGCTGTGGCGCGGCGAGTCGGTGGCTCTGCCGGGAGTCGACGGCAACACGTCGAGGGTGGAGCTGTTCCCCAAGCCGGTCCAGGCGGAGCTGCCGTTCTGGCTCACCGCCGGAGGCAACCCCGAGACCTTTCGCGCCGCCGGCGCCATGGGTGCGCGCTTGCTGACCCATCTCCTGGGCCAGAGCCTGGACGAGCTGGCGCAGAAAATCGCCATTTACCGTGAGGCCTGGCGCGACGCCGGCCACGGGCCGGGTGACGGCCATGTGTCGCTGATGCTCCACACCTTTGTCGGCGACGACGTCGACGAGATCCGCGAGCTCGTCCGTCAGCCGTTCTACGGTTACCTGCGGAGCTCCTCGGGGCTGATGGCCAACCTGATGCGCAGTCGTGGTCATTCGGGCTCGCTGGAAGACTTCAGTGAGGAGGCGATCGAGACGGTCTTGAAAGGCAGCTTCGAGCGCTATTTCGAGACCAGCAGCCTGATGGGCAGCCCGGAGACCTGCCTGCGGATGGCCGAGAGCCTGGCGGGAATCGGGGTCGACGAGGTGGCCTGCTTGATCGATTTCGGTGTCGAGGTGGACGCGGTGCTCGGCAGCCTCGAGCAGTTGGCCGAGGTGCAGGAGGCCACCCGCCGCCCGCGCCGCAGCAGCGCGCTCTCCGTACCGGAAGAGCTCGCCCGCCACCGCGTGAGCCACCTGCAATGCACGCCGTCGATGGCCAAGCTGCTGGTCCGAGACCCCGCCGCGGTGACCGGTTTGGCGGGTCTCGAGCAACTGCTGCTCGGTGGTGAAGCGCTACCGGCGGAGCTCGTGACCGAGCTGCGGGGGAAGACCACGGCGGAGATCCACAATCTCTACGGCCCCACCGAAACCACCATCTGGTCCGCCGCCTGGCAGCTGCCCAAGAGCGCGCCGGCGATCTCCATCGGCCGCGAGATCGCCAACACCCGGATCACCGTCTGCGACCGCCAGCTGCGGTTGACGCCGGCCCGAACCCCAGGCCAGCTCTATATCGCTGGCGAAGGCCTGGCGCGCGGTTATCTCGGCCGGCCCGGGCTGACCGCGGAGCGCTTCCCGCCCGATCCGTTCTCCGCCGTGCCCGGCGAACGGCTGTACGCCACCGGCGACATGGCTCGCCGGGCACCCCACGGTGAGCTCGAGTTTCTCGGGCGCGTGGACCATCAGCTCAAGCTGCACGGTTACCGCATCGAGCCGGCCGAGATCGAGGGCGTGCTACGCCAGCACCCGGTGGTGCGCGAGGCCGTGGTGGCCCCCCATGGCGAGGGCGAAGACCTTCGCCTGGTCGCCTATGTCGTGCCGGCGAAGAAAGGCAGGGCGGCCCCCATCGATCCCGAGCACAAGCAACGCCTGTTGGCTGGCCACCAGAGTTTTACGCTGCCCAACGGCATGACCGTCGCCCACTACAACCACCGGCAGGCCCAAGGCCTGTTCGACGAGGTCTTTGCCGAGCGCCCCTACCTGCGCCACGGCATCACCTACGCCGACGGCGACACGATCTTCGATGTCGGCGCCAACGCCGGCTTCTTCAGCCTCTTCGCCAGCCAGGTCTGCCAGCCGGCGAAGATCTATGCCTTCGAGCCCATCCCCGACAACTGCGAGCTGTA
>JBCCGX010000154.1:0-12638 GCA_039029035.1 Acidobacteriota bacterium
GCAGCTCTGCGGTCTCGGGGTCCGATCGTAAGCTTCGGATCTCCTGAGCGAGATCAGCGGACTCCCGCAGCTGTCGAACTTGTTCGTCGACCCGCGCCATCTCGCTCCGGATCTCCTGCCCGCGCGCACGGTTCGCTCGACTTGCGGTAATGCCGTAGGCAACAAAGGCGATACTCAGAAAAGCCGTCACCAGACCGGTAATAGTCACTCGCCGAGCCCAAAGCATGCTGTGCCGTTGCCGCTCCAGACGCGCTCCACGGAGCGTCGGCAGATGCGCTTCCTCTGCCGTTGCGAGGTGCCAGGCCATCTCCAGCGCGGCCGGCAGAGGCGTCGCGTCGGGCGAGCGCCTGTCCGGAGACCTGTCGTCACAGAAAGGCAAGGGCACTGTCCTGGCGTCGACGCCGCGACACGCCAGAGCTTCGCGCAGACCTTCCCGTCTCGGGCCCAGGACGTCGACCCCCTCGCCGAGGCCCATCATGTCCAGGGTTTTGGAAATCTCTGTCGCCGCGGATTCAATACCGGAAGTCACTGGCAAGGAGCGAATGACGGGCGGGGACGAAACCGGGTGAGTCGCAATCGAGAAACCTGAGGTATCGAGCTCGGCGACCGCGGAATCCTCAGCCAGGCGACATCCCAAGAGCAGTTGATCGACGACGAAGACCGGCTCGCTCGAGGCTCGCTCTGCCAGCGCGCGGGCCAGGGATACGAAGGGCTTCTCATCGCCTTGAGCGACCCACCATGTGTCGGAGCCAAGGGAGATGCTGGCGGCGGCGGGCTTGGCGATCGGCGCATGGCCCTCGTCCAGCAGAGCCTCCGCGATCTGCTCAGCCTCCGGCGGCCCGACACCGTTCCACCCGCCAACCTGGCAGAGGCTCGACCCGACCAGGACCCGCAGGGACTTCGGTCGAGCGGCGAGTGCAGTCAGGGCTTGGCGGCTGAGTACGATCGCCTCGGCAACGGAGAAAGTAGCGCTAGAATCGCCTTCGAAGCTGGGCTCTTCGCCCACTGCGGCGAAGCCGAGCAAACGGCCCTGGCGGTCGACCGCTACGGCGAGAGCTCGCCCCGCATGCCGCAGATCCAGCCCCACCACATGGGCCGACCGGCCACTGACCGGGCGAGTCCCCTCGCGTGATTCGATGGCTCGTCGCATGGGCTGCTACCCACTAGCTGAGCCGATGGGGTACTCGGTCTCGAGCACGCGAGCCGCCTCTTGCTCGGTCGTCGTGCCGAAAGAGACGAGATCGTTGGCTGACTCCCTCATCGGCCGGAATCCGTTGGCGCGGGCGGCCTGCTCGACCCTGCCCGACCCGGCGCCTTCGCGTACCGCTGCCGCTACGGCCCCGTCGACCGTCAACGTCTCGAACACACCGGTGCGCCCTTTGAGACCCGTGCCCTCGCAAGGGAAGCAGCCCGTGCCCTGGCATTGCGGGCAAAGGCGCCGTAAGAGCCTTTGGGAAACGGCCACACGCATAACTTGGGCAAGGAGGGCTCGATCGGCACCGAGCTGCGCGAAGCGGTCGAAAATCTGGGCGGCGCTCGCGGCATGTACGGTCGTCAGGACCAGATGACCCGCCAGGGCCGCCTGGACGACCAGCTCGGCCGTCTCGCGATCCCGGGTCTCTCCAACCAAGATGACGTCTGGATCCTGGCGCAGGACGAAGCGCAGCACCCCAGCGAAGTCCAGGCCGGACTCGCGCCGAACCGGAACCTGCCTTAAGCGTCGCGACCGGATTTCGACTGGATCTTCGATCGACACGATATTGCGCCGATCGGCGTCGACCGTGCCGAGGAGGGCGTGTAGCGTCGTGGTTTTGCCGCTACCCGTGGGGCCGGCGAGGACGATCAGGCCGTCGGGTGCTGCAGCAGCTCGCACCAGGGCCTGGCGCGTGGTCTCCGGCATACCGAGCTCTTGCAGTGAGGGGATGGCATCCTCCACGGTGAGGAGGCGCAGCACGGCGCTCTCGCCTCGATCACAGGGCAGAATCGACACGCGGATCGCTACCGGTCCCTGGGGCGTTTCGAGCTCGAGCTGGCCATCTTGACCGTAGAGGCTCTCGCCAAGGGCCAGACCGGCAAGAGCCTTGATTCGCCCGAGGACGCGATCCGCCAGCCAGCCCGGTGGCGGCACACGGTCGCTGAGAATCCCGTCGATCCGAAACCGAACTCGGGGCGCCCGTCGGTCGGTCTCGAAATGGACATCACTGGCTCCTTCGGCCAGAGCCGCCCGTAGAGTTAGATCGAGAAAGCGTGGCGCAGGCGCAGCTTCGAGATCTTCGTTCAACGAGGCTTCATCTCGACTCGGCTCGGCCAGAGAGGCGACGAGCTCGGCAACGTCTCCCGTCGGGCCGTACCAACGTGACATGACATCTTGATAGCGATCTTCCGAGACCTCTTCGAGAGCCACGTCGTGGGTCAGCCGGCGCAGGACATCGAGTGCGCGAAGGTTCATCGGATCGCGGGCGCCGGCGATCAGGCGACGACCTTCGTAGCGCAACGGAATCACGCTCTGGCGCCGCGCGACTCGCGGCGGTACGGCCCGCAGGCCTTCGAGCAAAGACAAACCGTGCTGTGCTGCGCTCGCGCCTAGTGATGGCTCGATGGTTGCGAAGTTTTGCATTGTTGTGTCCGCCAGGTCTATTCGATCGAAAAGCTCTGCAGGTCGACCGGAGTCTCGGTGAACATGGCGAGGAGGCCGATGCCGCGGCCCGCTGGGTTATTGTTGCCGGAGGCTTCGTTATAGGTGATGGTCACGTCGGTGACTCCGTCAGGAAAGGTGACCCTGACCGTGCCGTTATCCGTTAGGGGGTCTGCGGATTGGCCACTGATGGCCGTTGCCGTATTCCCAGCGACGGTGAAGGTCGCGCTGCCAGCCATCAAGGGAGTGAGTGTCGGATCACCTGCGTTGCTGGTGACAACAACTTGGTCGAGCCGATCGTCTTCGCCGCCACCTCCTACGGAATAGTCGATGTCGGAGATATCGAAGATTAGGTCGGTGACCGCTTCGGAGAAACCGATGTCGATGAGTACAGGTGACATGCCCTGCATTGGGAAAGGATTGAATATGACGCCGAGATCCAGTTCAGTCCCGAACAAGTTTTGGGTGTGTCCTACGCCGTCAATGTAAGGTGTCTCGACAAGAGGAGTAGCGTTGATGAAGGTTCCCAGTGCAGTAGTCGAAACGGTGATCGAGATCTCGACGCCGTTGCCGAGAATGTACGAATTAGATAGGTCGCCATCGTCCCAGGTCACCATTGACCAATCCAATGTTGCCTGGGCACTGGCAGGCACCGCGATCAGTAAAGGACTAAGGAGAATAACGCAGCAGATTCGTATCCCTCGCCTGACATTGCTGTTTCGCTTTTTCTTCGAGTTCATCTTCAACTCCTCTGGAACGGATCTAAGTTCGTAATTCACTGTGCGGGCAGCGGCTCTGAAGTGTCTGTTGCCGGCAGCAGCTCGCTGATCTCGGCAGCTCGCGCCTCGAGGCTGTTCAAATCCTCGACCAAGCGTTGACGTGAATGGGTTGCCAACGCCTCCTGCAGCTTGCGGGCCTCGATCTGAAAGCGCAGCATCTGCAGGCTCGTTTCCGTCGCCATGGCGCTCGACCGCAAGGCCATCATGCCGATCGCCCAGACCGCTGCGAAGATCAGTCCCGTGAGCACCAGAGGCGCCATCAACGCGCTGGCCTTCATCGCTGCCCTCCCCGTTGCCTCGTCTCGTTCGCTGGTTCGTCGATCTCCGTTTTCGATGCATCGTCAGCGATCCATCCGAGAGCTTTCGCCAATTCATCGCGCGCCGCTGGCGGCGCGGTTTCGAGGCGGGACTCGGAGCGCGGCAGGACGGGGGTCAAGTCTTCGACATCCGGCTTTGCGGTGGCGCAACCCGTCAGTGTCATAGCGGCCAGAAGACAAGCGAGACCGCGAGCTCGGTGACGGGGAAGCTCAGTATGTTCCTGTCGAGGCATCGGCAGATCTCCTATCGAATTGGATGGGCAAGGGAGTGTCTCGCCCGTCGGTGATTCGGAGGTGCGGAGCGCTCGAGTCGATCGGGCTCGGCTCGAGATCGACCGGCCCGCTGCCGTCGATGGCAGCGGCAAGAATCCGCTCGACCGTTGCGTCGGCCTCCCCTGGCGGGCAAGGCGCTCCGGTCAGGCGCTCGAGAGCGCGGAGCTCCTGCCGAACCGCAAGAGCGAGGCTGCGTCGACTGGTTGCCGGAAAGCCACGGACACGGGACTCGAAGACCATTATTGCCAGGCGAACCAGTCGATGGGCCAGGCGTTGTGGCTCGATCTCGCCAGCAATGAAGGCTCTTCGCTGGCTCGGGACGACTCGGTCTTCTGCCGCGTCGGTCTCGATCGTCGACAGGGCAAAGCCCACCAGGTGGTGAAGATCCGGGGTCTTGTCTGCCAGCAGCTCGAGTGCCTCGCCGACGCGCGCCGCGCCGGCTCCCGAACCTCGAATGGCGATCTCGCTCGGCGAGCCGCTCCAAGCGAGAGCTGGTTCGCGGGCTGCCGTCGATCGAACGGGTTTCTGCAAGGCGACCGCATGTCGAGAGTCCGGGGGCAAACCCGCCACGGACGCCTGAGTGTGGACACGACCTAGAGCGGCTTGCGCGAAGACCTTGGCTTCCGTCGAGCTTGTTTGTGCGGCCCACTGCGTGAGCGCTTCTTCGTTGCCCGGAACTCCCCCCAGAGCATCTAGATGCTGCGCCACAGGAATGAGACCGTCCATGGGTACCGACACGGCCCACTGCGCGGCGTGCTCCGGGACGACGGCGCTGGACGCTTCGAGCAGGCGACCCACTGCCGCCGATTCGCCGGCAGAGAATGCTGCCCGGAATTGCTTCTCCAGAACCTCGACGCCGCCCTCGGAGCGGACAACCAGCTCCGCCAAGGCAACGCGCAGGTGCGGTGCTATCGGAGCGGCCAGGGCGGAGAGCGCGACGCGGCGACTGTCCGTAAACCGCACTAGTTCTCCCAGGGCGGCAGACGGGCGACGGTGGAGCAGGAAGAGGGCCGCGGCGACGCGAACGCTCAAGCTCGGGTCAGCGCCCAAATCGACCGCGTCCAGAGCGGCGTCCAGGCCTGCCGTCAGGAGCTCTGCGTCGATCTGTTCGAGGACCTGCAGGCCAGCGATCCGCTGCTCGGCTGCGTCGCCGGCCATGAGCCCGCGAGCCGACTGCATCCGCGTGCCCAGGGCAGCCGGCAGCCAGGCGTCGTCGACCCGCACCTTGGCCCGGCGCTCTTCGGCACTGGGCAGCTCGTGGGGGGTGACGAAGACCAGGAGCTCGGTGCTGGTGAAGTCGCGTCCCTTGAGCTGGAAGGCCCGGCCGATCCATGGGATGTCTCCCAAACCAGGGGTCTTGCCCAGGGTCTTGTCTTCGCGCTCCCGCACCAGGCCACCGATGACGAGGGTCTCGCCGGGCTCCAGGATCACTTCGGTCTCGGTCCGCCGCCGAGTGACGATCGGCAAGCCCTGGGTGAGCCCGCTCAGGGTGAAGCCTTCCGCGGTGGGCTCCAGCTCACTGACCTCGGGGGTCACCGTCAAGATGATCTCGCGGCCCTTGCCGCGCCGGGGCCGAACCTCGAGCGTCGTGCCGACATCGACTTGCTCGATGCCGGAGACTGTCGTGGTCGCAAAGGCCTGATTCTGGGTAAAGGTCGGGATCCGCAGGGTGGTGACCATACTGATTTTGGCCCAACGGCTGTCCAAGGTCGTGACCTTGGGCGTCGCCACGACCTCGGCCTCGCCCGACTGTTCGAGCGCTTCGAGCAAGAAGCCGACACCCCGTCCATCGATCTGTCCAAAGCGAAAACCGGAATCCGATACCGAGCCGGCGACCGGGGTGCCGGTGCTACTCCGGTCTTCGAGGCCGGCGAGATCGTTCGCCGACGGGAAGTAGCGCGAGGAATCCGCCAGGCTCGCGAGTGGAAAGGTGGTTGGTAAGAGGCCGCCTCGAACGTCGAGCCGCGCGAATCCCTGGGATCCCAGGCGACGCAGTGCGTTGCGCGAAACTTCGACCACTCGGACCTCGATTTCATACTGTGTTGGCGAGCGAGTGAGCCTCGCCAGCAAGGCTTCGATCCGTCCGAAGGTCGCTGCGCGGGCCGAGATTGTCAGCGCATGGCCCGTCGCGTCGTAGGCGGCAGCTTCGATCCCTTCGGCGAGGAGTGGACGGATCGCCTGCAGGCTCGCCTCGCCCGATGCTGCGCCGAGGGGAAACACGCGGTCGACGAGCGCACCCAGGCGCGCTTCATCGAGCGCGGCAACGGCCGCATCGACGGCTTCTCGCGGGCCTTCGAGGAGGAACGCTTCATTGTCGAGACGTCGAGCCTCGACCCCCAGGGCGTCCAGCCAGGCTAGACGAGACGAGGCCGGAGGCAAAGAGCCCAACACGACTTGCCGCGCTCCCTCACCTGTCGCTCGGGTGGAGATCAGCACTACCGAACCCTGATGCTCGACGGCGAGGCCCGTCGCCAGGGCCACCGAGGCGAAAGCGTCGGATGCAGGCACTCTTCGGAGGCGCATGGTCACCCGGGCTTCCGGTAGTTGGCCGGCGACGAGGGACACGTCGTAGAGCTCGGCGAGTAGGCGCAGGGCGTGATCGACCGGAACGTCGTCGAGGTCGACATCGGCGCGAAACGGCTCGTCCGGCAATGTGAGGGTTGCGGGATCGTCGAATCCCGAGGCGCCTGCGGGTGCCACTAATAGAGCAGTGAGCAGCGCCAGGGCAAGGCACTTGGACCATCGAGCGGTTCGTCTGATGAGGGGGTATTGCATGGTGCGAATCGTTTAGAAACGGTCCTTTGAGACAAAAGCCGAGCCCGGGAACGATCCCGAGCTCGAATCACAGCTCAGCTCAGATCAGCTCAGGGGGTTGGCGGCGGCGGCGTGATGGTGTCGTCCGCCAGGTCACACAGGCGAGTGATCTCAGCTTCCACCGCAATGAGATCTGTCGCGGTTGAGACAATCCAGTTATTCAGCGCCGTCTGCTGCTCGATCGTCTTGTTGGCAACCACCGAGATCAAGGCTTCGATCTGTGTGACGAGTACCGTCACGTCGTACCTCGTATCGGTCTCGAACGTCGCGATCTGGGCGACGATCGTCACGGCGACGACCGCGATCAGGATCAGTATGAAGATGAAGACGGCGGGTTTTCCAATGAGCATGTTGAACTCCTCCTATTGCCCTGTTCTGATTTGAATCGAGGCTCCGGGACGAACAGGGCTTGAATCCCAGGAAGCTCGAGCTCTCTATTGATTTATTGAAATATTAAATAGGCCGATGTGCTGTCGCTGGTCCGGCCTTGCGTCACGGTTCAGTACGCGCGAAGGTGACGCCGCAGGGACCAACGAAAATAAATATTTTTTTGCCCCGGAGGAGCGCAGGGGACAGGCGGCTAACGGCAGATAAAATTGTACGTTAGAAGACGCGAAATCCGCGTCCCAATCTGGTCATGGCCGGTGCAGATCGGCCAAAGTCAAAGCCGTGACCGGCGCAGTGAATACGAGCCGCGGTGGCCTTGGGACGAGCGTCGGTAGGCGTTCGGGAAGGTCCGAACGCGGCACTTCGCTCGGCACTCACTCAGGCTTGGCTTGCCTCTCGCGCTGCGGGCAACGCCTCTCGCAGAGCCTGCAGCAGATCGTGGGAGGTGAGGATGCCGATGACCATCTCGCGTTTGTCGACTACAGGCACGGCGCCGAACTTCCTGTCGAGGAAGACGGCGAGCGCTTTTTCCAGCCGGTCCCCGGGAGAGACGACGAAGACCTGGGGCGTCATGATGTGCCGTACTTCGTAGTCTTTGTCCAGTTGATAGAAGTCGTGCCAGCCGTCCGGCTCGTCGGTCATGTCGGGGCGGCGCAGATCGCGGTCCGTGACGATGCCAACCAGCCGGACACCATCGACGACCAGCAGATGGCGGATTCCCATACGGCGCATCTCGAAGAAGGCCGAGCGCACCGAGAGATCGGGAGTGACGGTTCGCGGATTGGGGGTCATCCAGTGACCGACTGTCCAATCGTCTTTGCGTTGGTACATCGGGATCCTCTCTTCCTTGTCCGACAGGCCTGTTCGACGGGCTGCTTGTTATTCGCCACGGGCCATGAAGCGGACGAAGTCCGATTCGGTGAGGATGCCCCTCAGTCTCCGACCCTCGGTCACCGGTAGGCAGCCGTATTTGTTCTCGACCATCACCTCCGCGGCATCCCGTAGATCCGCATCGGCGTCGACACTCTCGACATCCTCGGTCATCAACTCGTGAACCAGGACACGTTCCAGGATCGCTTTCTCCATGTAGCCGGTCACGTTGGGCTGCTCGATGAGCGAGGCCCGCAAGAGGTCACGATGGGAGACCAGGCCAACCAGTTCGGTCTCGGTATTGACAACCGGAATGTGTCGGACATCGTTCTCGATCATCAGGCCGTGCAGGCACGCCAGGTCGTCTTCCGGTCGCACAGCGATGACATCGTCGGACATGAGGTCTCGGACTGCGAGTTGTTTCATCTTTGTGCCTCCAGTGAGATTCTCGCTAACTGGCGAGACCAAGCCACCACCAAGGAGGGTGTTCTCCTCCCGTCCGAGCCACCCTCCGGGGTGGTTTGGCGAGACCTTTCGGGCGGCCGCACGATGGAGGGCGAGAAAAACTTCGCCACTTTGATGCATTCTGGGAAATTCCTGCGCATTAATGGGCAAAGCGAATTCGAAATTGCTCGACCGCTCGCCACATTCGATACTGTCCGCCGACCCGGGTCCTGGAACCCGGGTGTTCCCGTCTGTACCGGTTTTCCATCGCTGAGATCCAACTTTGCCCGAGGACTCTCCATGAACGACAAGATCGGCTCGCGCGCCTGCGCCCGCCTGTTGCCCAACCGCTTTGGTCTTCTCCTCAGTCTCACCTTCTTCGCCGCCTCCGGCTTGGCGGCTCAACAAGCCAACGGCCAGGTGACGCCGGCGCCTCGAGCGGCCGATAGCCCACGTTGGCAGACAGCGTCTCCGGAGACCGTGTCTCCATGGAAGACCGCTTCCGACAAGGTTTGGACGAGCAAGAGCGCCGAGCGCTACGAACGGCGCAAGGACGCCCGAGGCCAGCGAGCCGGCTTCGAGGGCAGGCGGTCCCTGGAGGGGCGGCAGGGGCGTGGCGAACGCCGGCCGGTGCCGCTAGATGCGGAGCTGATCGCCAAGCACGCGGACGATTGCGAATGGTCGGACGAGTTCGCACAGCCCGGTTTCGACGGCCCGGTTTTTGCGATCGAAATGTTCGACGACGGTGGCGGTATGGCGCTCTACGCTGGCGGCGACTTCTCCAGCGCCTCCGGTGTGGCAGCTGAGAGCATCGCCAAATGGGACGGGACGACCTGGGCGCCGCTGGGTCTGGGAATCCTCGGCGACGTCTACTCCATGGCGGTGTTCGACGACGGTACGGGCGAGGCACTCTATGTTGGCGGTTACTTCTCAGTTGCCGGCGGCGTGCCGGCGGAGAATATTGCCAAGTGGGATGGCACCTCCTGGTCGGCCCTCGGGCTCGGCACCGACGACACGGTGGATGCACTGACCGTTTTCGACGACGGCGGCGGTGAGGATCTTTACGCCGGTGGCTATTTCAACACCGCCGGTGGCGTGGCAGCCGACTACATTGCCCAGTGGGACGGCACGACCTGGTCGGCCGTCGGCCTCGGGACCAGCGGTCCGGTCTACGACCTTCTCCCCTTTGACGATGGTGGCGGCACGGTCCTGTTCGCCGGTGGTGACTTTGAGTTTGCCGGCGGGGTTTCCGTTTTCGGTATCGCCAAGTGGGACGGCGCCACTTGGGCGGATCTTGACGAGGGCGTGAGCGGCCCGGTCGAGGCCCTGGCAGTTTTCGATGATGGCGGCGGGGAAGACCTCTATGTCGGTGGCTTTTTCGCCTTCGCCGGACCCTTTCCAGGGGTCGACGTCTACGGCATCGCACGCTGGGACGGCATTGGCTGGTCGGATCTCGACATGGGCGTCGACTCCATCTTCGAGCCGCCGGTTGTGCTTTCGCTGGCTGTGTTCGACGATGGCGGTGGCGAAGACCTTTACGTCGGCGGGACTTTCGACATCGCCGGTCCGGCCGTGCTGGTCTCGAACATTGCGCGCTGGGACGGTACGGCATGGTCCGACGTGGGCCTGGGCACGGATTCGACGGTTTGGGCTCTCAAGGCTTTCGATGACGGTAGCGGCACGGACCTCTTCGCCGGAGGTGAGTTCTTCGGCGCAGGTACCGGACCGGCGCCGAGCCTGGCGCGCTGGGACGGAACCGCCTGGTCGGCTGTGGATTCCGCCGGGGTAACGTTGGCAGGTCTCAATGGTCCTGTCCTAGCTCTCACGACCTTCGACGATGGCGGCGGCGAAGACCTCTACGCCGGCGGCTTCTTTATCGCTGCCGGCTCCGTTCCGGCGATCGCCGTGGCCCGGTGGGATGGCGCGGATTGGGCAGCGCTGGGTAGTGGCCTCACCTGCGAGATCAGGGGCGGCCCTCCCGGCATGCTCGTGGCGCCGGCCCCGGCCGACTCAGATCCGGCAACGAACAAGGGGATTATCATCCCGGAGCCTTGCTTCCCAGAAGTTCATGCCTTTGCGGTCTATGACGACGGTTCCGGACCGGCCCTCTATGTCGCCGGCGTCTTCGATCGAGCTGGCGGCTTGCCAGCGGCGAACATCGCCAAGTGGGACGGTACGACCTGGTCGGCCCTCGGCATGGGCGTCGAAGGCCGAATCGAAGCCCTGGCGGTCTACGACGACGGCTCCGGCGCGCAGCTCTATGCCGGCGGCAGTTTCGATACCGCGGGCGGCGCACCGGCAGACAACATCGCCAGTTGGGATGGCACGACGTGGTCAGCCCTCGGTCTGGGGGTCGACAGTGACGTCGAAGCCCTCGGCGTGTTCGATGGCGACCTCTACGCTGGCGGCGAGTTCAGCACCGCGGGCGGAGCGCCTGCCAACTACATCGCCAGTTGGGACGGTACCACCTGGTCAACCCTCGGTACCGGGACCGATGACGAAGTCGAAGCCTTCGGCGTGTTCGACGATGGCACCGGCGCCGCGCTCTATGTCGGCGGCAACTTCAGCTTCGCTGGCGGCGTTTTGGTCGACTACATCGCGCGCTGGGATGGCGCTGCTTGGTCGGCGGTCGGCGGTGGCCTGGACGACGAAGTCGAGTCGTTCCAGGTCTACGACGACGGCAGTGGCCCGGCGCTCTATGCTGGCGGCTTCTTTACCATCGCCGGCGGTGTCGCGGCCAGCCGCATTGCGCGCTGGGACGGCACCGATTGGGAACCGCTCGGCTTGGGCATCGACGATCCGTTCTACGCTCCTTCGGTCGAGACCATGACCGTCTGGGACAAAGGTGATGGACCGTCGCTGTTTGCTGGTGGCTTCTTCCTCCTCGCCGGTGGTATGCCCTCCTCGTTTATCGCCGAATGGAGCTGTCCGGTCCTCGACTACGGCGACGCCCCCGATCCCACCTACCCGACGCTCTTCGCCAGCGATGGTGCCCGCCACCAGGTGGTGAGCGGCTTCTATCTCGGCAGCACGGCGGACGTCGAGCTCGACGGTCAGCTGTCAGCGGACGCCCTCGGTGACGACACGACCGGCACGGACGACGAAGACGGCGTGACGTTCAACAACGGCCTAGTGCCCGATGCGAGCACCGCGGTCGACGTCGTCGCCTCGGCGGCTGGCGAGCTCGACGCTTGGATCGACTGGAACGCCGACGGCATGTGGGACGCCGGGGAGAAGATTTTCGACGGCGAGGATCTCGCTGCCGGTACCAACAGTCTGTCGTTTTCTGTGCCCGCGAGCGCCACCGTCGGACCGACCTATGCTCGCTTCCGTCTGTCGAGCGCCGGCGTGGCCACGCCGGATGGGCGGGCGCCGGACGGCGAGGTTGAGGATTACGCGGTCACCATCTCGGCCCCCGCCGAGATCTCGATCAGCAACGTGACCCTCGACGAAGGTGATGCCAGCATGACTGCCTTCGCCTTCGTCGTCAGTCGCAGCCACAATCTGAGTGCCGCGTCGGTGGATTTCGCCACCGCCGACGGCACGGCAAGCGCCGGCTCCGACTATGCGGCTCTTGCCCTGCAGACGCTCAGTTTCACCGCTGGCGGCAGCCTGAGCCAGATGGTGACCGTGCAGGTCACTGGCGACACGACGGTAGAAGACGACGAGACGTTTACGGTGAACCTGTCGAGCCCGGTCGCCGCGACCGTCAGCGACGGTACCGGCATCGGTACTATCGACAACGACGACAGCACCGAGCTGAGTATCTCGAGCCAAGATCAAGCCGAGGCGGCCGGCGCGATGACCTTCACCGTCTCGCTGTCCAATCCGGTCGACGTCGCCATCTCGGTCGATGTCTCCACGACCGATGGCACGGCGACCACTGGTGATAGCGACTACGCGGGCCTCAGCGGTCAGACGGTCAACCTCGCTGCCAACACCACCTCGGCGATGTTCGACGTGACGGTCAACGACGACTCGACGGTCGAAGCCGACGAGACCTTCACCACTAGCCTGAGCAATCTGGTCGCTGGCGGTCGCGACGTTACCCTCGCTAGCGGCGGCACCGGCACGATCGAGAACGACGACAGCGCCGAGCTGAGTCTCTCGAGCGTCAGC
>JBCCGX010000155.1:0-12611 GCA_039029035.1 Acidobacteriota bacterium
TGCCATCGTCGTCGCAGGTCTCGGGATCGTTGCAGTCTTCGATGTAGTCCTCGAGGGCGTCGGGGATCTCGTTGCCGTTGTCGTCCTCGTTGAAGTCCACCAGGATGACGTTGGGATTGAACGGGCAGGCGACTGGGCCGGGGGAGCCGGCACGGGTATCGGCGTAGCAGATGGTGCCGTCAGGATTGACGATGCCTATGCTGGCAAAGTGGACCGGCACCGGCGCCGCCGACACGGCGACGGGCACGAAACAGCTGAACAGGCCGCCGCCCGGTATTGCCGGCGGCGGGATGGTGGCGAAGACTGCCGGCATGCTGTTGACCAGATCGGTGAATGTCTGGGTGGTGGCGATCGCTGCGGTGAAGGCGCCCGTGATGGCGGCAGGATTGAAGGTGGGCCACGGTGTGTTGACGGTCACGATCTGCGTTTCCGGCAGGATCAAAGGCGGGCTGGTGTAGCTGGCACCGGTGGAGGGATCGGCATCCGCCACCGCGATCTGCCAGTTTTGATTGCCGTTCAGGTTGCCGATCACGCAGTAACCCAGGCTGGTAGGCTGAATAACCGGGCTGCCCGGGCAGCTGAGGGCCACTGGCAGGCCGGCTGCGAACTGAGAGATCGTCAGGGCATCGAGGACATCGATACTGCCGCCGCTGTCGACATCGCAGACGGCCTGCTGAGTCGGGTTCGGAGTGACCAAGCCGCCGGCGATCTGTGCCGCGGTGAGGGCATCGACCACGTTGATGATGTTGTTTTGATCGCAGTCGCCGCAAAGGTTCTGGGCACTCGCTACCGGAGCGAGCCAGAGGGTGAAGAAACCAGCCAACAAGGCCATCGGAATGCGTCGCATGAAAGCGTCCTCCTCGGTTCTCCCGCCGACGCGAGATCGGTGGGAGGGTGTGTTGGGCTGCAGCGGCGCGCCGTGCTCTGCTGAAATCGAGCCCGTGCTCGGTCGACACCTGTTCAAGCGCAGGATCGGCAGAAACTGGCTCAACTCTCTGGGGTCGGCGGACCGCGCCGGACCGCCACGGCACAGTCCGGAGTTGGCCATTAGATTGGTTTATGCTACATTGCAATAACTGGCTTCTGCCCATCCGTCCCTGATCAGTGGATCAGCGGAACACCGAGGTCTTCATCACAGCGGTCTATCTTCGGAGATTCGAAATGTCGAGCTCGTCCTATCTTGCTCTGTGCCGGCGATGGTGTCTCAGCGCTCTAATCTGCCTCGGGGGGATGGCTCCGGCCGTCTCTTGGGCACAAGGCGCAAGCCTCGTCAAAGACATCAATCCGGGAGCCGGTGACGGGTTCCTCGACCTCTTCGTCCCCACGGATCCGCCCTTCATTGCGTTTAGCTTCATGGTCGATCTGGACGGGACTCTTCTGTTCGCCGCCAGTGACGGCGTGCATGGCTTCGAGCTCTGGCGCAGCGACGGCTCGAGCATCGGAACCAGCATGGTTGCGGATTTGGTACCGGGTCCTGGCTCGGGCTTCGAGATCGTGAACCAAACGGCGCTCGTCGTTGGCGGGAAGGCCTTCTTCAAGATGCGGACCGAAGAGGCGGGCGTCGAGCTATGGGCCAGCGATGGGTCCGCCGCGGGAACGCATCTGCTGCGCGACCTTCGCCCGGGGCCTTTGAGCTCGGGCGTCGGGGACCTCACGGCGGTGGGCGATCTGCTTTTCTTCCGCGCTTCCGACGGCAGTCATCCCAGTGCTCTGTGGGTCAGCGACGGCTCGACAACCGGCACGCGCCTGGTCAGCGACGGCACCTCGCCGGCGCTCAACAGCGTCAACGCCTTGGCCCGGTTCGGCGATCGTCTCGTCTTCTCGTACGACGATGGCATCCACGGCCGAGAACCCTGGGTGAGCGATGGCAGCGAGGCTGGTACTTTCATGATCGCGGACGGCGAGCCCGGCCCGTCCGGCTCTCGGCCGGTGTCCTTTCGCGAGGTCGGCGAATTTCTGTTGTTCAGCGCCAGTACCAGCTTCCTCTTGGATCGGGAGCTCTGGCGCAGTGACGGCACCGCCGCAGGGACGTCGAGGCTGCTCGATATCTGGCCGGGAACGATGGGCAGCGCTCCGACCAACCTGACCGTGGTCGGTGATCGTCTGTTCTTCACCGCAGAGTCCGACGACATCACTCAGAGGGAGCTCTGGGTCAGTGATGGCACCGCAGCCGGTACCACTCTCGTGCGTGATATCCATCCCGCCGGCAGTTCGCTACCGACCTTTCTCACTGAGCTCGCTGGGCTCCTCTTCTTCACCGCCGATGACGGTGTCCACGGTCACGAGCTCTGGCAGAGTGACGGTACCGAGGTCGGTACGTTCATGGTGGCGGATATCCATCCGGGGCCCGAGAGCTCCCATCCAGGAGAAAAATTCGCCGTCGGCCAGGAGCTGTTCTTTGCCGCGACCGATGCCGACCATGGCGAAGAGCTTTGGTCGAGCAACGGCAGCGAGGCAGGGACGCTTCTGGTCGCAGACATCCAGCCCGGAACCGCCGCCGCGAGTATCCGTTTCTGGACGCCGGCTAGCGGGTCCCTGTTCTTCGCCGCCAACGACGGTACTCGCGGCCTCGAGCTCTTCACCCTGGGGAGCATACCGGTGGTCGACATCCCCGCCCTGAGCTGGACGGGGATAGCGCTTCTGGTCTGCGCTCTCGGAGCCTTCGGCTGCCTGCGCCTGGTGCGACAACGCCGGGTGGTCTAGTCGGCGGCTCCATCGCCACCGGCGAACCAGCCATAGATCGCTGGCAGAACCAACAAGGTCAGCAACGTCGACGTCACCAGACCGCCGATGACCACTGTCGCCAACGGCCGCTGGACTTCGGCGCCGGCCGAGGTGGCGAGGGCCATGGGGATGAAGCCGAAGGAGGCGACCATGGCGGTCATCAGCACCGGACGCAGGCGGGTGAGGGCGCCTGCTCGGGCCGCCTTGTCGGTCGTGAGCCCGTCGTGGCGTTGTTCGACGATGGTGGACACCAGCACGACGCCGTTCAAGACAGCGATGCCGAAGAGGGCGATGAAGCCGACGCCGGCCGAGATGGAGAAGGGGTAGCCGCGCAGGACGAGAGCCACCAGGCCGCCGGTGATCGCCAGCGGCACATTGAAGAAGATCAACGTCGCCAGGCGCGCCGAGCCGAAAGTGGAGAACAGGAGAACGAAGATCAGCAGCAGCGCCAGCGGCACGAGGAGGCTGAGGCGCGCCGAAGCAGCCTGCAGGTTCTCGAACTGGCCGCCCCATTCCACCGTCCAGCCCGCTGGCAGCTCGACCTGGCTGTCGACGGCGGCCTGCGCCTCGGCGACGAAGGAGGCGAGATCGCGTCCGCGCACGTTGGCCTCGATGTTGACGCGCCGGCTGATGCGATCGCGGCTGATCTGGGCCGGGCCGTCCTCGACCCGAATGTCGGCCAGCTGGGCCAGGGGAATCAGTCGCGGCGGGGCACCTGCCTCGGCCGGGGCGGCGACCCGCAGATCGCCCAGCCGTTCGGGATCGGCCAGCACTTCGGCGCCGAAGCGAGCTTGCAGCACGAAGCGCTTCTGACCCTCCAGCACGACCCCCAGATCGCGGCCGCCGAGGGTCTCGACCACGTCGAGAACGTCGGCAGCGTTGATGCCGTAGCGCGCGATAGCATCGCGGTCGATCCGCACCCGCAGCATCGGTAGCCCGGCGGTCTGTTCGGCCTTGACATCGGCCGCTCCCGGGATGGTCTGCAGCACCTGGGCGATCTCGCCAGCCTTCTCTTCGAGCAGCGCCAGGTCGTCGCCGTAGAGATGCGCCGCGATGTCCGAGCGCACCCCGGAGATGAGCTCCGAGACGCGCAGCTCGATCGGCTGCGAGTAGCTGAAGATGGCCCCGGTGACCTCCCGTTGCATGGCCTCGTCGATCGCTTCGATCAACGCTTCCTTGCTGGGGTAGCGCCAGGTCTCGCGCGGCGCCAGCATGAGATAGGTGTCGCTGATCTCCACCCCCATCGGATCGGTGGCGATCTCCGCCCGACCGGTACGCGAGATGACCGTCTCGATCTCTGGGAACTGCTCCTTCAGCACCCGCTCGGCGGTGGTCGAGATCGCGTTCGATTGCTCGAGGGAGATCGACGGCAGGCGCCAGACCTGCATCGCGATCGCTCCTTCATCGAGGCGCGGCATGAACTCGGCGCCAAGGAAGGGAGCGATGCCCAGACTGGCGAGGAACAAGCCGACCGCGACGCCGACAGTGATCTTCTTGTGCCGCATCGAGCGATCCAATATCGGCACGTAGAGGCGCTGGGCGAGACGAAACAGAAAGGGCTCCTCCTCTGCCACGCGGCGTAGGAAGAGGCTTGCCAGCACCGGCATGAGGGTCAGAGCGCAGACCAGCGAGGCCGCCAGGGCGAAGACCACGGTCAAGGCCATTGGCCCGAACATCTTGCCCTCGATGCCGCGCAGGGCGAGGATCGGCAGGTAGACGATCATGATGATGCCGACAGCGAAGACCACCGGCCGTGCCACTTGGCGAGACGCCCGGCGAACTTTCTCTAGGTGCGGTGTCGCGTCGTCATGGCGCTGATGGTGAAGGACGCGGACGATGTTCTCGATCATCACCACCGAGCCGTCGACGATGAGACCGAAGTCGATCGCTCCGAGACTCATCAGGTTGCCGGAGAGGCCGGCCTGGCGCATGGCGATGAAGGCTGCCAGCATCGACAGTGGGATAGCCGAGGCGACGATCAGGCCACCGCGCAAGTTGCCGAGCAGGAGCAGCAGCACCAGGATGACCAGCAAGCCGCCTTCGGCGAGGTTCTTGGCCACCGTTCGGATGGTCCGCCGGACGAGCTCGGTGCGATCGTAGAAGGGATCGATGGTCACCCCTTCGGGCAGGGTCTTCTCCACCTGGGAGATCTTGGCCTTGACCCGGTCGACCACCACTCGCGAGTTCTCGCCGATCAACATCAAGACGATGCCGACCACCGCCTCGCCGCGGCCGTCGCGGGTCACTGCACCCTGGCGGATCATCGGCGCCAGCTCGGCGCGACCGACGTCGCGCACATAGACCGGTGTGCCTTTCTCGTCGTGGGCTAGGACCACTCTTTCGAGATCTTCCAGCGTCTCCACCAGGCCTTCGCCGCGGATCAGGTATTGCTCGCCGCCGCGGGCGATGTAGCCGCCGCCGACATTGCGATTGTTGGCCTCGATGGCACTGAAGACGTCGCCCACCGCCAGACCGTAGGACACCAGGCGATCCGGATCGAGGGTCACCTGGTAGGTCTTGAGCTCGCCGCCGAAGGAGTTGACCTCGACGATGCCGGGCACCGAGCGCAACTGGGTGTTGATCAGCCAGTCGAGGGTCGTGCGTAGCTCCATCGGGGTGTAGCACGTGTCGTCATTTTGGTCGTCCGGCGAGCACATCGGCTCGCCACGCACCTCGAACTGGTAGATCTCTCCGAGACCGGTAGAGATCGGTCCCATCTCCGGCTCGCCGTAGCCCTCTGGAATCTGCTCCCGCGCGGCGCCGAGCCGCTCGCCGACGAGCTGGCGTGCCCAGTAGATGTCGGTCCCTTCCTCGAACACCACGGTGACCACCGATAGACCGAACTTGGAGACCGAGCGAATCTGCTCGATTTTCGGCAGGCCGCTCATCGCGGTCTCCACCGGAAAGGAAACGAACTTCTCCACTTCCTCCGGCGCCAGGCCGGGGCTGTTGGTAAGGATCTGAACCTGTACGTTGGTCACGTCGGGGACCGCGTCGATCGGTAGCTGAGTGAGGGCACGGACACCGAGGGCAACCACCAGCAGCCACAGCACCAGCACGAGAAAACGGTTGTCGAGCGAGAAGTCGACGATCTTCTGAATCATGATCAACCCTCCTCAGTGGGCATGGCCGCCGCCCAGGGATTCCTTGGACAGCGCCGACTTGAGCAGGAATGCGCCTTCCACCACCACTCGGTCGCCCGATTTCAGATCGGTGAGGTGGTCGTGTGGCAAGACTTCGACGAAGCCGCCGGCCTGGCGGCCGAGGCGGACCTCGTGGCGGGCGAAGCGGCGCTCGCCGAGGGCGACGAAGACGAGGGATGCCTCGCCTTCGCGCACGATCGCGTCTCGGGGCACGACAAGGTTGGTGGGTCGTTCGACCTGCCCCTCCGCACCGTGGGGGTCGAGCAGCTCAACCTGGACGAACATCCCCGGACGCAGCTTGCCCTCGGGGTTGGCCACGTCGAGCCGGGCCCGTACCGTGCGGGTATCGGTATCGACCCGAGCGCTCAGGTACGAGACGGTGCCGGTGAAGACTTCATCCGGGAAGGCGTCGACCGTGGCGCGCGCCTGGTCGTCCAGATGGACGTTGCCGAGATCGCGCTGGTAGACGTCGATCCAGATCCACACCCGACTCAGGTCGGCCAGGGTGAAGAGGTTGCGCTCCGGTGTCACCAACTCGCCGAGGGTCGCGTGGCGCTCGATCAGGGTGCCGGCGAAGGGGGCTCGCAAAGGATAGACTGCAGCTTCGCGATCGTCGTAGGCTAGCGCGTCGACCTGGGACTGGCTCAAGCCATAGAGGTGCAGAGTTTCCTCCGCGGTACCCAGGACAGCGGTTGCTTCACGCAGCCCGGCCTCAGCCTCGAGCACCTCTTGCTGCGACGCGATGCGATCGGCCAACAAGCCCTGAGCACGCTCGAAGCTCTTGCGTGCCAGCTCCTCCTTGGCCTTCGCCTGCAGGAACCCGGCCTTGGCCTGGCCGAGCTCGATCGAATCGATCTCGGCCAGTTGCTGGCCGGTGGTGACGGTTTGCCCGAGTTGTGCTGTGACGCGATGGACCCGACCGGTGATCCGCGGGCTCACGTGGGCCAGGCGGGTCTGATCGAAATCCACCTGGCCGGTGGTGGTGAGCTGGGCCGCCAGCGCCTTTTGTTCGACTTTCACGGTTCGGATTTCGGCTCGGGCAGCGGCTTCGGCGCTGAGCTCGACGACACCTTCCTCGTGCTCCTCTGCGATCGGCTCGTTAGGGTCTGTGTGGCTCTCCGCCTCCTTGCCGGCTGGCTCGGATATGGATTGAGGTTGGGAACAAGATGCTGTGACAAGGAGCAAGGTGAGGCTCGCCAGAGTCAAGAGAAAGCGAGGGTCGAGGTTCATCGCAGCTCCTTCCCGGGCATCGAGTCATGGGATGTGGCCTCGGTCAGGACAGACTGGCCGATAGCGAGAGCCAGACGGGTACGTGCCGACCAGGCGTCGGCCAACGCTTCGACGTACTCCCGCCGGGCGGCGACGAACTCACGGCGCAGAGTCACCACCTCGGTGGCGGCGATCCGGCCCGCGGCGAGGGAGCGTTGCAGCAGGTCGAGGTTGTCTTCCAGGGTTCCGAGCACCTGATCCCGCAGCGCTTCGGCGGCGGTGCGGGCGGCGCGTAGATCGTTCCACGCCGCGACGACCTCCTGCTCGATGGTGAGCTCCAGCGCGTCGCTGTGGGCGCGCGCCCGTTCGCGGCTGGCGCGACGCTCGGCGATGGCGCCCTGGTTGCGATTGAACAAGGGCAGGGCGACGCCGAGGGTGGCTCCGAAGATGTCGTCGGTGGATTCTTCCCGCTGGAAGAAGGCGCTGACGGTCAGGTTCGGGCGCCGTTCAGCCAGGGCCAGGCGAACCGCTGCCTCAGCGGCTTGCTCCTGCTGGTGCAGGGAAGACAGATCCTTGCGTTGATCCAGGGCTTGCTGCAGCAGCTGCTCCAGCGGCGGCAGGTCGCCGGCGGGGAGCTCCAGGTCGCCCAGTGGCTCGGGCTGCGAAGCGGGCTCGAGTCCGGCGAGCTCGGCCGTGCGGCTCTTGGCTGCGGCGTAGGCAGCGCGCGTTCGTTGGACGCCACGCTCGGCCCGACCGGCGCTCGCCCGGGCAAGATTGACTTCGATCTGGCTGGTCGCGCCACGCTCCAGGCGACGCTGTGAGAAGTCGAGCACCTCGCGCGCCAGGCTGGCCTCGGTCTCGGCGAGGGCCAGCAACTCGCGGGCGCGGACCGCAGAGGCAAATGCCGATTCCACCTGCGCCGCCAGGAGCTGCTCTTGGCGCCGGAGGGTCTCTCGAGACGCCGCCAATCGACGCTCGGCTACCGCGGTCCGAAGGCGCCGTTGGCCGGCGACCTCGAGCTCTTGGGACAGGCTGAAGCCGAGATCGGTCGTCGAGCTGTCGAGGCTGCTGCGGTCAGCGAGCTCGAGCTCCAGCTGCGGGTTGTAGGGATAGGTCTGGGCGGTCAGCCGGCCACCTTGGTGCTGCGCCAGCTCGGTGCGCTGGGCGCGCAGTACCGGACTGTTGGCGAAGGCGCTTTGCAGCGCTTCCTGCAGCGTCAATTGCTCAGGGGTTTGGAGTGTTTGGGCGCTCGCCAGCGGTGTGCACAACCCGCCGAGGAGAAGCCCGAAGTAGAGGTTCAGATGCCGACTGGGTCGGCGACATTCGTATCGCAACATGATCGGTCCTTTGCATCAGGTCTGAGCGCGCCGGACAGGTCGAGTGACCTGGCGGCGGCATGCGTGATCGATTCGGACCCCACGTCAGCGGGCGAGGAACGGTTGACGTTCCCTGTCCGTTGACGACAGGGGCAAGTCAGCAGAATCGGTGCGCCGAGGCGTACCGAGCCGTCGAGGGATCCGAGTCAGACCTGAGGCGGCCGATCGATGGCGGGCCAGAAGCCGGCCAGCTGCAGATCGGCTTGCGGCCGGCTGGTGGAGCCGGCGGCATGCAGAGCGACCTGAGGCGGCGGCGGAGCACTGAGGAAGGCGAGGCTGGCGTGGCAGCCGCAGAAGTGGAAAACCGGCGTGCAGCCGTGCTCGGGGCCGGCCGGATCATGCTGGTCTCCCGCCGCTTCGGCATGCGCCAGGTGGCCCTCCGTTACCAGATGGGCGGCGTTCTCCAAGATCTCGACCGCGCCGGGCACCAGGGCCAGGGCGAGGACGAGAGCACAGATCTTGGTGGGCCAGGAGCTCATGATGTTCCAGTATACGTCAGGCGATGAGGGTGGGTTCTGTTCACTGCTTCCCGCAAAGGCCTCGCAACGACTTGCCCTAGCTGGGCAGGCCGGTGTAGAGATTCATTGCGGCGCGTCTTCGAGCTCGTCGAGCAGAGCCCGTACGTGCGCCAGAATAGCGGCCTTGGAGGCTTGGTAGTCGACGCTGGCAGGTGGGACGTCGTCCCATTGCAAGATGGCCGATGTCGCTTCGTCACGGAATTCGGACAAATCGGCGCCGATCGAAACGACGCGCAGCGACTCGGCAACCTCTTGCTTCGATAGCTTGCTGGGATCGAAGTCCGAGACATCGAAGCCATCCCGTGCCAGCGCGTCGGCAATCTTCCCCGGAACGGCCTCGTAGGGCTCGAGTCCGCGAGAAATGGCCCGCAACTCGAGTCCGCGGGCGCTCGCCTCCTGGTCGAAGAGCTTGACGGCCAACAATCTCTTCACCGCCCCGTGCTTGCACACCATCACCACGGGGGACGAAGTCGCCGAGTCGGTGTCGGCTGCTGCAATGCCGCAGACCATTGAGAGTCCGAGGGCCAGGCTGAGTACGCTTTTGGAATTCCATTGCATCATCGGTGATTCTCCTGCTCAGATCACAGTATCACTGGTGCCGAGTGCTCGCCAGGCATCTCTGGTGGCAGTCTCGAGTCGCTGGCTTGCAAAGAGCTTCAGCCTCTCAGAGGCCGATGGGGAGGATGGCTAGTGCCCGTGATGGTGCATCATCTCGTCGACCATCGAGCGTTGCTCATCGCTAAGGGTGTCGTAGAAGGTGTCGAAACTGGGACGGACTTCGCGCACTGTGTCGAGCCCGCTTTGCAGCATTTGCTCGAGGGCGTCGAGATGCTGCGGGGCACCGGAGCCTGCGGTCTCGTGCAGCGCGTGCAGGGTTTCGGTCAAGGACTCGTGAGCGGAGTGCATGGCGGTGGTCAGCTCCTGCCAGGCGTCGGTCTGATCCGGGGTCAGTTGCAGCGTCTCCTCGACATGGGCCTGCAGGGCTTCGAAGTGGGCCCCGCCGTGCGCCGCGGCGAAACCGCCGTGCCCATGACCGCGACGCCCATGCTCGCCATGGCCGTGCCCACCATGACCATGGAAGCGTTGAAAAAGGCTATGCAGCCCATGGTGGGCGCGGCCGAGGAAGCTGTCGTCCTCGCCCTCTCCGGCGTGGCCAGCTCGCAGGCTGGTGACGGCGAAGGTCAGGACGAGGCTGGAGGCGAGAGCAAAGGCAAGTGTTTTCTTGGCTGACATGGCAATGTCCTCTTGGCTTTGGGCTGCTGGATTGCCTCCCAATAGGAGTCAGCCTAGGCTTCGGGTGTTGCCTGATGATGTCGCGCCAGGTCGGTTTTGTAACGGTCTGTAACCAGCGCCCGGCTTTGTAACGCTCCGTTACCAAGTGCCTCGCTGCGTCCTGCGGTTCGCTTCGCTGCGCTCCCTATAATCGTTCTATGAGCGCCATGCCGCACATCCTGATCGTCGACGACGATGCCGAGATCCGTGACTTGTTATCGCGCTTTCTCACCCAGCATGGCTTGCGCGCCACCACCGCTGGGGACGGTCGACAGATGGAGCAGCGCTTGCGCTGCGGCCGGTTCGATCTCCTGGTGCTCGATCTGATGTTGCCCGGCGAAGATGGGCTCAGTCTGTGCCGTCGACTGCGCGCCGATTCAGCGTTGCCGATCATCATGCTGACGGCGGTGGGCGAGGAGACCGATCGTATCGTCGGGCTCGAGCTGGGGGCCGACGACTACGTCACCAAGCCGTTCAATCCGCGCGAGCTCCTGGCGCGGATCAAAGCGGTGCTGCGACGGGTGGGCGATGCCGGGCAGCGCGCGGCCGGCGGTGGCCAGCAGTTCGAGTTCGACGGTTGGCGGCTCGACGCGGGCCGTCGCGAGCTGCACGCGCCCGATGGAGTGCTCGTACCGCTGACCGGTGGCGAGCTCGATCTGCTGATCGCCTTCGCCGAGCATCCGCGCCGGGTGCTCAGCCGCCAGCAACTGCTCGACCTCACCCGGGGCCGAATGGCGGCACCCTTCGATCGCAGCATCGACGTCCAAGTGAGTCGCCTACGCCGCAAGATCGAGGACGATCCCAAGGCACCGACACTGATCAAGACGGTGCGTAGCGGCGGCTACCTTTTCACCCCCGCGGTGGTCCGGCAGTGAGCTGGACGGCATGAGGCGTTGGCTGCCGGGCGGCCTCGCCGGCCGTGTCGCCGGTCTCCTCATCGTCGCCTTTCTGGTGGCGCACGGGATGCACGTGCTGATCCTCTTCCACGATCGTGAGGTGGCGGTGACCCGCACCTTTGCCCTGGCAGTGGCCGATCGCGTCGTCGCCGTGGTCGAGCATATGGGCGATCGGGACGGTGCGGAGCGGGATGCTTTTCTTGCGGCGCACGAAAGTCGTTGGCTGCGGCTCGAGCTGCGCCCGACCCTGCCGGAGCTGCCGGTGCCCGAGTCGCGACATGCTGATCAGATTCGACCGGTGGTGCGGCGCGCTCTTGCCAGTCTGGGAGATCGGCCGATCGATATTCGACTGCCGCGCCCGCGCCCGATGCATGGCGAGAGAGCCGGCCCCGGGCGTCGTGACGAGGTGCTTCCGGTGGCCGTGGCCGTCGGGCTCGACGACGGCTCGTGGCTGGTGGCGACCGGTGCTTCGCAGGCGCGCTTGCCCAATCGGCGCAACGCCCATCACATGTTGGGCACTTTGGCGGTGTTGGCGCTGCTCGGCTGGTTCGCTGCCCGGCGGCTGACTCGGCCGCTGCGTCGGTTCGCGGACGCCGCCGACCGGCTCGGAGTCGACATGCACGCGCCACCCCTCCCTGAGACGGGCTCGGGCGAGCTGCGACGCGCCATCCGCGCTTTCAACCGCATGCAGGAGCGCCTCCGCCGCCTGGTCGACGACCGCACGCGGATGCTCGCCGCCATCTCCCACGACCTGCGCACCAGTCTGACACGGCTGCGGCTGCGCGGCGAGTACATCGACGACCCCGAGCAGCGGCGCAAGGCCCTGGCCGATCTCGACGAGATGCAGGCGATGCTCACCTCGACCCTCGCCTTCGCCCGCGACGAGGCCCTGGACGAAGAGCGCACGCGACTCGATCTGGCGGCGCTGTTGCAAAGCCTGTGCGACGATCTCGCCGACGCCGGTCAGCCAGTAGCCTGGGACGGCCCGGATCGCCTCCGCTTCGAGGGTCGGCCCCGCGCCTTACGCCGTGCCTTCGCCAACCTGATCGACAACGCCGTACGCTACGGCGACGAGGCCGAGGTGACCCTGGCCGAGGGCGATGAGCGGGTCGAGGTCCGTATCACCGATCGTGGCCCCGGCATCCCCGAAACCGAGCGCGAGAAAGTCTTCGCCCCCTTCTACCGTCTCGAGCCCTCGCGCAGCCGCGAAACCGGCGGAGCCGGTCTCGGCCTTGCCCTGGCGCGCAGCGTCGCGCGCCACCACGGTGGCGATGTCCACCTCGACGATCGACCGGATGGTGGACTCGTCGTGCGTGTCGATCTGCCCTTGCGCTAGTGTCCCGTTTGACTATTCCCTTCAGCTATCTCCGGTCCTTCTCGCGCCTGACGGCGTTACGCCTCCTCAAAAGAACTCTGCTATTCCTGCGTCGGCAAGCCTTGTCAGACACGAGAATCCCTCGGAGATATCCTGAA
>JBCCGX010000156.1:0-12603 GCA_039029035.1 Acidobacteriota bacterium
CAAGACCCCTGGGTCCTGCTATTTGCCTTGCTGCTACCGCTACTCGCCATCCGGCGTCATCGGCATCGAGCCTATGGTCAGCTGACCTACAGCAGCCTACCCCTCGCCGCCAGCGGCGCTTGGCGCCTGCATCTACCCTTTTACCTCCGTCTGGCGGCCCTGGCCTTGCTGATCCTCGCGGCGGCCCGGCCCCAGCTCGGCTCAGTGCTGGAGGAGCAGCTCACCGAGGGCATCGACATCCAGGTGGTGCTCGACATCTCAGGCTCGATGGCGGCGGAGGATTTCCAGCCCCGCAACCGGCTGACCGTCGCCAAAGAGGTGATGAAGGAATTCGTCACCAAGCGCCTCGCCGATCGCATCGGTATCGTCGTCTTCGCCGGCCGTGCGGTGACCAAGGCGCCGCTCACCGGCGACCACGCCGTGTTGCAGCACTTGCTCGAGTCGATCGAGCTCCACACTCTGCCGGACGGCACGGCGATCGGCATGGCCCTGGCGGCAGGGGCGGCACGCCTCAGGGACAGCACTGCCAAGACCCGGGTCGTCGTGCTGGTTACCGACGGGGTGAACAACTCCGGCACGATCGACCCCGATTCGGCCGCCGCGGTGTGCGAAGGCCTGGGGATCAAGGTCTACACCATCGGAGTCGGCACGGCCGGTGTGGTGCCGGTCCCGATGCAGTTCCGCGATGCCTTCGGTCGGCTCGAAACCCGCCGGGTCGAGATGAACGTCGAAGTCGACGAGGAGCTGCTGCAAGCCATCGCCGAGCGCACCGGCGGCCGCTTCTACCAGGCGCACGATCCGGCCGGCCTGCGCAGCATCTTCGCCGAGATCGACGAGCTGGAGAAAACCCCGCTCGAGATCAAACGTTACACCCGGTATCGGGAGGCCTTTCAGCCGTTGATGCAAGCCGCTCTCACCCTGTTGCTGGCCCCGTTGCTGCTGGCGCTCTTCGGACTGACCGTGGAACCGTGAGGATGGACTTCGCTGCCCCGCATTGGCTCTGGCCACTCACCGCCCTACCCCTTCTGGCGATCGCGGTCGCCTTCTGCTGGCGGCGGCGACTGCGGGCGACCGCGGCCTGGGCGGCCCGCGGCCTGTGGGACAGACTGCTGCCAACCTACCATCCACGACGCCTGCTGCTGTGCAACGCCCTGCTACTGCTGACCCTGGCGGGTACCGTCCTGGCCCTCGCACGGCCGCGCTGGGGCGCCACCGAGCAGCAGATCGAGCGCCGCGGGGTCGACCTCGTCTTCGTCCTCGATACGTCGCTGTCGATGTCGTCGACGGACCTCGCACCCTCACGGCTATGGGTCGCCCAGACCCTGATTCGCCGTCTGGTGGAGGCCCTGCCCGGTCATCGTGTTGCCTTGGTGCAGGCGGAAGGCGACAGCGTGGTGATGATGCCACTGACCTCCGACGCCGGTGCGATCGAGCTTCTGCTGGATGCAGTGCAGCCGGGCTCCCTACCGGTGCCCGGCACCGATCTCGAGACCGCCTTACAGCGTGGCTCCGACCTTTTCCCCGGCGACAGCGAGAAGCATCGGGCGATGATCGTCCTCTCCGATGGGGAAGATCACGGCGCCGGCCTGGGCTCCCTGTCAGGTCGCCTGCGCGAGGCCGGCGTCGTGGTGCATGCGATCGGCATCGGTACCCTCGAAGGTCGTCCCTTGGAGCTACCGCGGCACTCCGCGGCCGATCGGCTGGAGTACAAACGTGACAAGGACGGTCAGGTGGTGGTCAGTCGTTTGATCGAAGAAGCGCTGATCGACATCAGCCGTGACACCGGCGGGGTCTACCTCCGCGCCACCGGCGCGGCCACCGACACCCAGGCGTTGACCGATAGCATCCAGTCGATGGATCGACAGACTTACGACAGCGAATGGGCGACCCTACGGGAAGAACGATTCCAATGGCCGGCGACCCTATCGGCCGCGGCCCTCACCCTCCTTCTGGGGCTCTCGCCCTTCAGCCGATCGGTCCGGCGCCCGGAGGACGAGCCGTGAGGCCAATCCCGCGCGGCCTGCCGTGGCTCGCCTGCCTCGCATGGCTCGCTGCTGGCCTGTGCACCGCCCCCGCAGCCGCCGACTGGCCGGCTTGGCTGGAGCGTTGGCTGTTCAATGCCGACGAGCGCACCGCGCGCGGCCTCGACAGTTTGCAACGTCAAGCGTCGGATGAGGCCCTGGCTGCAATGGAATCAGCTCTGCGGCTCGAAGGCCCCCAGCCCCTCGCTCAGTTCAACGCCGGCACCGCGCGCTTGCACGCCGCCGAGGGTGATCCCGACCCGCTCCTCGCAGCGGCGGCGCAGGCGGGCAGCGGGCCGCTGGCGGTGGCAGCGCATTACAACCTGGGCAACGCCAGGATGGAGCGCGGCGATCTGAACGAGGCCATCGCTGCTTTCGAGCAGGCGCTGCGCCTCGAACCGGGTTTCCACGACGCCAAGTACAATCTGGAGCTCGCTCGTCACCTCCTGGAGCAGCAACAGGACAGCTCGAGCGACGATCCGAGCCAGGAGTCGCAGGAGGGCGACTCGCCAGAGCAAGAAGACGAAGAGTCGAGCTCGGATTCGGCCGAGGAGCAGAGTGATTCCGAGTCGCAGCAGCAGGAGCCGGGCTCTGAATCGTCGCAGGGCGAACCGCAGGACGAGCCTTCCCAAGATGACGGATCGCGCGGCGACAAACGAGACAACGAAGCGCAAGGGGATAACGCACAAGGGGATGACGAATCGAGCCCCGAGCCTCCGGGACAAGACGGACGCCAACGGCAGAATCCGCTGCCACAGTTTCGCGATCTGCCCGACATGACCGCCGAAGAAGCCGCCGCCATCCTCGAGGCGATCGAGAACATGGAGCGTGAGCAGAGGCGCCGCGAGGCCTTGGCGGCCGCCGCCCTGACTCCCTACCGCGAGAAGGATTGGTAGCCGTGCGTGGACCATGTCTCCACCTCCGAGCTCGCCTGGCGGCTCTCTCCTTGGGACTCGCTCTGCTGCTCTCAGCCACCGCGACACCCGCCCAAGAGCCCCAAATCGATCTCCAGCTCGAGCCCGGCGACGTGCTCGGCCTCGATGAGCTGGCGGTCCTCAGTCTCAAGATCAGCACGGGCGAACGCCTGCGCGAAGAGGCCGCCCCGCGCTTCGAGCTCGACAACCTCGCCATCGCTGCCGGGCCGTCGAAATCCACCAGTCTGCGCTTCATCGACAACTCCGCTGTCCGCACCCTGACCTTCACCTGGCACCTGCAGCCGCAAGGGCTCGGTCGAGCTCGCATCCACTCCGGGGCACTGCGGATCGGCGACACCGAGGTCGAGCTACCGGAGCGCCGGATCGACGTCGTCGCGTCCGCTCCCGGGGGACGGCGGCGCCACCCCCGCGATGCGTTCCGCGACCCGTTCCAGCCCGACGATCCTTTCGATAGCCCGTTCAACCCGCGGCGCCGCCCCCGGGTTCGGCGTGAAGTGAAGCCGCCCAAGATCTACCTCTCGGCGGAAGCTGTGCCCCAGAACCCGTACGTCGGCCAGCAGGTGCTCTACACGATCTATCTCTTCACCCAGGCCGATGTGCAGTCGGTGACCCCCGAAGAGCTGCCCGATTTCAAGGGCTTCTGGTCACGGGTCATTCCGCAGCCCGACCAGTTGCAGCCCCAGATGCTCACCTTGGACGGCGAGCGCATCGGCAAGGTCGTGCTGCTGCAGCGTGCCCTGTTCCCCCGCCGTGCCGGCCGATTCGAGATCGACGGCGCCAGCGCTCGACTCTCGGCCAAGATACCCGAGGGCGGCCGGTTCGCCTCCGGCATCCAGCGCGCGCGGGAGATCTTGCGCTCGAGCCGGCCGGTGGAGCTGAACGTCCGGCCGCTGCCGCCGGCACCGCCTGGCTTCGATGGCGCGATCGGCCAGCTGAGCCTCACCGCCGAGCTCGCACCGACCGAGCTCGAGGTCGGCGAGGCCGCGACGCTGACCGTCACCTTGGCCGGCCAGGGCCATGTCCAAGGCCTCCAGGCGCCGGCGCTGCCGCCGATGGACGGCATCGAAGTCTTCCCGCCCCAGCAGCAGTCGACCGAGTCGGTGGATCGACGAACCATCGCCGGGGAACGTCGCTGGAGCTTCGTGCTAGTGCCCGAAAGACCCGGCCGCTGGGCGCTGCCAGCGATCGAAATCCCTTTTTTCGATCCGCGCCAGGAGCGCTATCGCACGGCGTCCTCGCCGCTGCCGAGTCTCGACGTCCGCGCCGCCACCCGCATGGCACGGGGCGACGGTCAGAGCCTGGAGCTACACTCGATCCGCACCGCCGCCCTGCCACCGCCCGGCGAAGCCACCGGCGACCGTCTCGCCACCTGGCTCTTCGCCTTGCCGTGGAGCCTGGCGATTCTGCTCTTTGTCGGACGGCGGCGCTACGCCGGTCGGCACGAGGCCGAGCGCCACCGCCTGTTCGAACGGCTGAAGAAAGCCGCCGCCGAGCCGCGACCCAGACAAGCGGCGGCCGAGATCGAGGAGGCCTGGCGCGAATTCTTGGCCGCGCGGTGGGGTCTGCCGCCGGGGACTCCCAGCACTCGCTGGGCGGCTCTCTTGACCGACTTGGGCGTGCGCGCCAAGGCAGCGGCCGAGCTGGTGCAGCTGGCCGACGATCTGCACTACCTGCGCTATGCGCCCAAGCTGAGCTCGACGACCGAGCTGCGCCAGGATCTGGTCGAACGCTCGCGCAAACTGGCCCAGGCGGTGAGCTGAGATGAGTCGCGGGACAGTCCTCGGCCCGTGGGTGCTGGGCCTCCTGGCGCTGCTCGCGCCGGCTGCTATCGCCCAACCTCCAACCGACGCCGCGAGCGCCCTGCGCGAAGGCAACCGCCTGTTTCGCGACGGCCGCATCGCCGAGGCGATCGACGCCTATACCACCGGCTACGCGCCGGCGATATCGAATCCCACCCTGTGCTACAACCTCGGTACCGCACTGCATCACACCGGCCGCTTGCCCGAGGCAATTCTGTGGTACCGCCGGGCGGCAGAGGCGCAGGATCCGTGGCTGACCGAGAATCTCCTCCTCGCCCGCCGGAGCCTCGGTAGCCGCATCTTGCCGGCCACCGGCCCCAGCGCCTGGCTCGGCCGTCATGGCCCGAACCTGCAGATCGCGGCGACGGTCCTCGCCTGGGCCGCCCTCTTCGCCGTGGCTGCGATTCCCCGCTGCCCCATCTGGGCTTTTGTCGGCGTCGCCGGCCTGGCCTTGGCCCTCTTTGGCATCACTGCGGCCGGCGAGCGCTGGGGGCCGCGCCCGGCCGTGATGCTCGAAGACTGCTCCACGCCAGCGGGCGATCTGCCCGCCGGAACCGAAGTCTGGGTCCGATCTGCCCCGGACGGAGCCTGGCGGATCTCGGGCGTCGAGGGCGCCAGCTGTCCGGCGCCGGCCGCAGCCCTCGTCTTTCCGGATCTGTGAGGATCGCCCATCCCGACTTTGCGGGGTGCTGTCGGTTCTGTTATTTTCAGCTCTTCCTCTCGGCATCCTGACAGCCTTGCCCAATCGAGAACCGATCGCACCGATGACCGTCGAAATCCATGCCCTGAGCGCGCAGCAGATGGATGCGTTCTTGGAACGCCGCCGGGCAGTGATCGCCTTCGCTTCGGAGATGAGCCTGGCCGACAACCTGGCGGAGATCCTGCGCAAGGCCAATGAGTTCGTGCCCTCCGCCGCCGGCTCTATCCTGCTCGACAACCCGCTCGACAAGCGGGCCGACAAGCGGCGCAACCTGCTCACCTTCGTCGCCGCCTTCGGCGACAAGGCGACCCAGCTGATCGGCAGCGAGATTCCCGCCGAACAAGGCATCGCCGGCCACGTCTACGCCACCGGCCATAGCTACCACACGTCGGATACCGGCACCGACCCTTACTTCTTCACCGGCGTCGACAAGGTCACCGAATACAGCACCGATTCCCTGGTCGCCATTCCGGTCCGCATCGGTCAAGAAGTCTGTGGTGTCCTGGAGCTGATGAATCGCCAGGGGGCGAAAGAGTACAGCGCCGACGATCGTAATCTGCTGCAGATCTTCGCCGGCTACATCTCGATCTCGGTGCAGAACATCCTCGACGGACGTCGCGCCCAGGAGCTCGCCAAGCGCGACAACCTCACCGGGCTGTTCAACGACCACTACTTACATGTCGCTCTCGAACGCACCATCGAGCGTTGCCTGACGGACGACCTCGACCTCGCCGTCATCTTCCTCGATCTCGACTACTTCAAGCGAGTCAACGACACCCACGGTCACTTGGCCGGCAGTCAGGTGCTGCGGGAAGTCGGCCACCTGCTCAAGTCGCACGTGCGCAAGAGCGAGAGCATCCCGGCGCGCTACGGTGGCGACGAGTTCGTCCTCGTCCTGCCGGGGCTGGCGATCGAAGGCGCCATCGACCTCGCCGAATCGATCCGCCAGAGCATCATCGACAACACCTTCTGCGAGACGGCCAGCGACATCCACCGCGAGGAGCTCCGATTGACCGGCATTACCTGCTCGGTGGGCGTCGCCACCCTGAAGCGCCATGTCGAGCCGAATCTGCCGGTAGCGGAAAGCAAGAGCACTCTCCTGCGCCTGGCGGACACCGCGATGTACATCGCCAAGAAGACCGGGCGCAACCGGATCGCCGTCGCCGCCGAGCCGGTGCGCCGACAGGCCGGTTTGCCGTAGGCCGGTTTGCCGTAGGCCGGCTTGCCGTAGGCCGATTTGCCGTAGGCCGGTTTGGCGTAGGCCGCCAAGGAGATCTGAGGACCGCTCCCGTCCGGCGGTGGACGGCGCCTGGCCTCGGGGCGGAATCTGCACCGGGATCGGTCGAGGGACGGTGTCAAGTCGCTGAAGACAAAGGCTTGTCAAAGCTGGTATGCTGTTAGGCCATCCGTGTGCGCCGGTTTGCGTGGCTGGCCCGCGGAAAGAGAACATCATGCCTGTCAACCATCGATCGAAGCGAGCTCTACCCTGGCTCGCCACCGTGCTGGTCGGGCTGTGGTCGGCGGCGAGCGCCCCGGCGACGGTCATCGTGCCGATCTCGGATGCCGAGCTGGCTGATCGCTCGCCGTTGATCGTCGAAGGACAGATCCTGGCGGTCGAGCCGGCGCCTGGGGCACAGCTCGCGACCGACTACCTGGTGCAGATCGAGCATCTGATCAAGGGCAGCGTGCCGGCGGTGAACCTCATCGTGCGCCTTCCCGGCGGGATCGGCAGTGACGGCGTCGGCCTGCATCTGTGGGGTGTGCCGAAGTACCGTGAGGGCGAAGCGGCCCTGTTCTTTCTCCAGGCCCGATCCGACGGCACGTTCACACCGCACGATTTGCTGCTCGGTGCCTTTTACCTGAGCGGTGACGCGACGAGCCGTGTCGCCCATCGTGATCTGAAGAGCGTTCATCAGATCACTCTGCCTGGCCGGCCGACGCCGGCCGACGGGGTGCGGGATCTGGTGACGTTTCGCCGCTGGCTGAAGGACCACTCCAACGGCCACAAGCGCCAGCCGGACTACTTCCTTCCCCAGGCTACGCCGCCGAAGTTCACCACCCCGGTGAGCAGCACCGAGCCGCCGCCCACCGGTTGCGGCGCCACTGGTGGGCACAGCCCGCGCTGGTTCAACTTCGATCAGGGGGGCAGCATCCCCTGGCGCAGCCACCTGGCCGGGCAGGACGGCCTGGAGCAAGGTGGCGTGCCGCAATTGCTCGAAGCGATCGATGCCTGGAACCGCGACCCCAACACGCCGATCGCTTACACCTACTCCGGCCTGACCCCGGCCGCCACCGGCCTCGGCATGAGCGACGGTCTCAACGTGGTGCTCTTCAACGACTTGAACGGCGAGATCCCCGGTACCTTCGACGGCAGCGGCCTACTGGCACTCAGTGGTCCACGCTTCTCCTGTGAGCTGCAGGAGTATTCCGGCGAGCTCTTCCATCCGATCTTCGAAGCCGATGTCCTGACCCAGGACGGGATCGAGCTTCTCTTCGCTGCGCTGCCCTATCCGGATCGTCTCGCCGAGCAGCTCTTCGCCCATGAGCTCGGCCACACCCTGGGACTCGCCCACTCGACCGACCCCGAAGCGCTGATGAACGCCGAGTTGCACCTCGATCAGCGCGGTGCCGCTCTCGATACCGACGACCTCGCCGGCGCGCTCTACCTCTACGGTCCACGCGATCTGACACCGCCAGCTGCGCCGACCGACCTGACGGTCATCGCCGAGGGGCCACGGCCGCGGCTCGATTGGACCGATGCCTCCGACAACGAGAGCGTGTTCCGCATCGAGCGGCGGCAGGCGCAAACCTTCACCCTGCTGACCACGGTGCCGGCCGACTCGACGACGTTCCTCGATACCTCGGCCGAGGCGTCGACCTCTTACACCTATCGCGTGCGGGCCCAAAACGGCGTCGGCAACTCCGACTACTCGGCCGAAGTCGAGATCGAGACGCCCGAAGACCAGCGCCCGGAGGCGCCGACAAACCTGCGCGTCGCGCCCCTCTCGAGCACCACGGCACGCCTGACCTGGCAAGACAACGCAACCGACGAAGACGGCTTCGTCATTGAAATCCTCCTCGCTTCGGGCTGGATCGACCTTCTCTCTACCCTACCCGCCGACACCACCAAGGCGGAGATCACCGGCCTCACCGCCGGCACCAAGTTCTCTTTTCGTGTGCGAGCGTTCAGCCTCTTCGGTGACTCGGCGACCTCCAACGCCGCGACCACCGCGACCTTCGCTGACGATCTCGACTGCGTCGTGACCAGTAACGAGCTCTGCCTGCTCGGCGGCCGATTCAAAGTCTCAGTGCAGTTTCGCGACCAGATCGCCGACGGACCGCAGACCTCGGCCGTCGCCGTCCCTTCCACCGACCAGAGCGGCCTGTTCTGGTTCTTCGGCCCGGAGAACGTCGAGCTCGGCGTCAAAGCCCTCGACGGTCGCGGCTTCAATAACAGCATCTGGTTCTTCTACGGTGCGCTCACCAACCTCGAGTATTGGGTGCACGTCACCGACACGGACACCGGCGAGCACGCGATCTACTACAACCCACCGGGCGAGGTCTGCGGCCTGGCCGATACCAACGCCTTCCCCGAGGAGCCGGCGATCCCCGAACCGGCGATCTTCGGCACTGGCGTGAGTACCTGGCCTACTGAACAGACCGAGGCCACCGGACCGCGGGCCGTGGCGGCCCGCCTGGCGGCCGAGAGGCGCTTCGGCCCGGCCGAAACTTTGCAGCCGACAGTGGTCGCGGTGCGATCCTCCACCACCGGCATCGCTCCGAACCCGACGACTGGCGACTGCACACCGGGACCGGAAACCCTCTGCTTGCTCGACGGTCGAATGAGCGTCGAAGTCGCCTGGCGCACCCTCTACGGCAACCAGGGCAACGGCCGGGCGATCATCGACACTGACAACAGCGGCTTCTTCTACTTCTTCAACATCGAAAACTTCGAGCTGGTGGTGAAGGTCCTCGACGGCAGCAGTTTCAACGACTACCTCTGGTGGTTCCACGGTGCCTTGACCGACGTCGAATACTGGATTACCGTCACCGACACCTCGAACGGCGCTAGTCGGGTCTACTACAACCCTCCAGGTGAGGTCTGCGGCCAGGCTGATATCGAAGCCTTCGTGGCGCAGCCGACCGCGCCACCCCCTCCACCACCCGGGCCCCCACCTGGTCCAACTGGCGGCACGCCTCCACCGATCCCACCCATCCCCGACTGAATCGAGCTGCCGCCGTTCGAGCCTACGATCTGCGAGCGATTGCGGTGGTGCACACCGCACCAACGAAGGTGAGCGTCCCGAGCGGATGCACCGTCGAGGAAGACGAGTCGAGGAAGACGACATGCCGAGAATCACCAAGGTTTACACCCGCACCGGCGACGACGGCACCACCGCCTTGGTCGGTGGTCAACGAGTCCCCAAAGACAACCTCCGTGTCGCCGCCTACGGCTCGGTGGACGAAACCAACAGCCATCTCGGCGTCGCGTTGGCGGTCGGGGTGGCCGAGATGCTGCTCGAGCCCCTGCAGCGGATCCAGAACGACCTCTTCCACCTCGGTTCCGACCTGGCGATCCTCGAGGAAGACAAGCAGCGCTTCCAAGTCCCACGGATGGAGGAGCGTCACGTGCTCTTCCTCGAAGAGTTCATGGACGAGCTGTCGGACGATCTCGATCCGCTGGAGAACTTCATCCTGCCCGGCGGCTGCCCCAGTGCCGCCCACCTGCACGTTGCGCGCGCCGTCTGCCGACGGGCCGAGCGCGACGTGATCCGACTCTCCCACGAAGAGGCCATCGGCACCTACACGGTGCGCTATCTGAATCGCCTGTCCGACGCGCTCTTTGTCGCCGCACGCTACGAAAACGTGGTGCGCGGGGTCGACGATGTGCTGTGGGACAGCTACGCGTAGGTCGACCGGCGATGCCACACGGGCATGAATGCCCGTGCTATACAAGGCGCCTCTGCGAGGCTTGGCGGCTGAAGCCGCTAGCAACACAGCTCTACTGGTACTAGGAGCGGCGCTCGGATCCCTGAGGACGGCGCGGAGGCGTGTCTGAGTATGGCCTCAGTCGGAACGCCGAGCCGTTCAGATCGTCCGAAGAAAGCCCCTCGGAGAAGGCCATACGAGTTTAGCGCAGCGCCGCCCGCAAGGGACTGAGCGCCGCTCCTCGCGCAGCCGTGTGACCGGTTTCATTAGGACTACTTACCGCCCGCTCCCACGTGCTTGTCCAGCCAGCCGTGGACCTCGGACCACCACAGCTCGGCCGCCTGGGGCTTGAGGATCCAGTGGTTCTCCTCCGGGAAGATCACGATGCGTGACTCGACTCCCTTGCCGGTGAGCACACCGTGGAGGTTGATCCCCTGGGTGACCGGCACGCGGTAGTCGAGCTCGCCGTGCAGGATCAGGGTGGGGGTCTGGAAGTTCTTGGCGAAGCGGCTCGGGGAGTAGCGGTCGATCCGTTCCGGGTCCTGCCACGGGCTGGCGCCGTAGTTGTTGGAGCGGCCCCAGGTGTAGTCGGACGCGAATTGGGCCATCAGGTCATAGACCCCAGCGTGGTTGACCAGGGCGGCGAAGCGATCGGTGTGGCCGAGGATCCACGACATCATGTAACCGCCGTAGGAGCCACCGGCCGCGGTGAGGCGCGCCGGATCGACGTAGTCGCGCTCGAGCATGTGGTCGGTCGCCTTCATCACGTCCTCGAACGGCTTGTCGGCGTGGTTGCCGAGGATCGACTCGGCGAAGGCCTGGCCGAAGCCGGTCGAGCCGTGGAAGTTGACCCCCGCCACCACATACCCCGGCGCCGCGAACAGCGCCGCGTTCCAGCGGTAGTGGAACGAATCGAGCCAGGCACCGTGCGGGCCGCCGTGGACCAGCACCAGGAGGGGCCACTTCTTGCTCGGATCGAACCCTGGCGGTAACAGAACGTGCATCTGCACCGGCTCGCCGTCAGCACCGCTGAAGGTGACATCTTCGACGCTGCCGAAGTCGATCTGCGCCAGGCGTTCGTCGTTGAATCCGGTCAACCGGGTCGCTTCACCCCCGGCCAGGCTGACGCGGTAGAGGTCGTCGGGGCGCTGGAAGGACTCCATCAGGTAAACGAGCTGCTCCGCGCCGGCGAAGCGCACCCCGTCGGTCGCCCCACCCCGCACCACGCGCTGCGGCTCTCCACCGTCGATCGACATCTTGTAGATGTTGCGCCGGCCGCCGGCCTGGGCCTGGAAGACGACCGTCGAGCCGTCGGCGGACACCTGCCAGCCCGAAGGTTGATGATCCCATTCGGCGGTGAGGTCACGGATCTTGCCGCTGGCCCGGTCATAGCGCGCCAGCCGGGTGAAGTCGGGCGCGATCTCCGGCCGATGGTTGCGGCCGAAGAGCAGGTAGCGGCCGTCGGGGGTGTAGAGCGGATCGCCGTCCCAGGCCGGGTTGTCCTCGGTGATGCGCCGGATCTTGCCGCTCTCCAGATCGAGCAGATGGAGGTTGAAGTCGAGCTTCTGCCACGGCGGCTCGGTGGAATTGGCAGAGAAGGCGATCTCATGGCCATCCGGTGAGAGATCCCATGCGAGGCTGGTGAAGGCCATCAAAGCATCGTAATCCGGCATCAGGTCTTTCACCGCTCGGCTCTCGAGATCGACGCTGAAGACGTGCGGCACGGTGCCGTCGGTGATGTAGTGATCCCAATAGCGCAGCGCCCGCCGATCCGAGATCTTGGCCTTCGTCTTGTCGTCCTTGCGTTCGTCGAGCCGCTCCTTCACCTTGTCGAAGTCGTCGTTCAAATCCGGGAACGTCGAGGCGACAAAGGCGATGCGCTCGCCGTCGGGAAACCACTTGGGATCGGACACGCCGATCGGCAACTCGGTCACCGGCTCGGCCTCACCACCCTGCATCGGCAGAATAAAGAGCTGCTTCGGGTCGTCTTCGCTACGCTTGGCCACGAAGGCCAGCCGGCTGCCATCCGGGCTCCACGCCGGACTGCTTTCCGAGCCCTTGTGCCAGGTCAGCCGACGCGGCTCGGCGCTGCCGTCCGTCGCCACCAGCCACAGGTCGCTGGCGCCCTTGTTCTCCTCATGGGAGAACACCGTCACCGGCACCACCGCCCAACGCCCATCCGGCGACACGGCCGGCGAGCCGACCCGCTGCATGGCCCA
>JBCCGX010000157.1:0-12597 GCA_039029035.1 Acidobacteriota bacterium
GGACCCGAATCCGCGACCTCCCGGTCGACCGGGTCGTGGGGCGGACGTCGTCCTGAGCGGCGAATCTCGTCACGCACCGCGTTGAGCATGATTTGGCGGAGATAGGCCAGAAACGCACCTTCGCCGCGAGGGTCGAATCGCGCGACGTTGCCCAGCGCACGCAGCAGTGTCACTTGCACCAGATCGTCGGTTTCCGCTGCGCTTCGGGCGTAGCTCGGCAGACGTCCCCGGGCCCAGCGCCGGAGGATCGGAAGGAAGCGCTCCATGAGTCGCTCTCTGGCCGTGTCGCTGCCAGCCCGTACCTGGTCCAGCAGCACGACGGTCGGCTCCTCACGGTTCGAGGTTTCCGGCTTGGGCATGGCGGAGATTCTTCGTCGGCCGGCTTGCGGCGGGACCGCGATCAGCGACCACCGCTCCCCATGCCGGTGTTGCTTCAGGCTGCGAGGACCGCCGCCGAGCACTCGCTCAGTTCGGGCTCCTGATGCCAACGAACATATCATTCGGTTCGGACTCCTCCTTCCAACAACCAAACGTCGGCCAGGCGTTGACCGCACGCACCCGTTCGACAACTTGACGACCGCGCGCGCTCCACGCGGTAGGATCTCGCACAGAGCTCCTGATGATGCGCCGACGGATCCACTCAGCGATTCTTATCGCACTGTTACTGCTCGCGACGTCGGCGTTCGCCGACCGGAGCTCTGTGGGAGAGGGTCTCGGCGTCGTGGTCGTCGAGACCGAAGCCTCGGGGGCGTTGGCCCGGGGCGGGATTTTGGTGGGTGACCGCGTGCTCTCATGCGCCGTTGGCGCCCACGGGTGGCCGGTTCGAACCCCCCTGGACCTGCTGGAGTGTGAATGGGAGCTCGAGTCCCGGGGACCCGTCAGCCTACGGGTCGCGCGGGGCGAAGATCGGCTGGAGCGAGTCATCCCACCGGGCGACTGGCAGGCGACGGTCCGGCTTGCTTCGCCGGCCAGGGGGGCGTCCGGTACGCGCGAGGGCGAGGCCGTAGATTTCTGGCTCGCGATCGAACGAGCGGGCGAGCTGCGCGAGCAGAGACAGTTCGACCACGCGGCGCGCGAGGTCGGCAAAGCGCTCTCCCTTGCCAAGGCGTCGATCTCGCCGCGCCACGAGCTGGCAGCCCTATGGGCTCAAATGGAGCTGCTCGAAGCACGGAAGGCCGGCGAAGGGATCCGACTGCAGAATGCTCTGCGATTGCAGCAGGCGGCCGCACGCCTACGCGACAGGCCACTGGTTCGGATCGTTATGAGCTACCACGTCGGGTGGCACCAAACGAGCCTGAAGCAGTTGGACGAGGCTGAAGGCACGTTCTTGAAGGCGTTGGAGGAGCTCCGTGCCATCGTCTCGGCCCCAAGCCTCCTCCGCGGCCGGCTCGAAGGCTACCTGGCGAACGTAGCCGCGGCAGCCGGCGATGTCGAAATCGCCCGGAGCCGGTTTCGAGTCGCTCTCGAGACCTTCGAGAGCCTCCGGTCGGCAAGCCTGATCCAGGGCTGGACCTACGGCGCCCTCGGAATCCTCGAAGCGCAGCGTGGCGACGCGGCGTCTGCCATCTCCGCCTACGATCGCCAGATCGCGGTCTATGGTGCTCTGGAAGCCGAAGCGCTGACGGTCTTTCCGCTGTACAACACCGGTATCGCGGCGGAGCACCTGGGCGACTTCCGCAGAGCCGAGACTGCGCTGGCCAAGGCGATAGAGATCAAGGAGCGCGTGGACGGTAGCCTGGAGTCTTTGCTCGGTGCCTCGCTTTTCGGTCAGCGAGGCTATTTGCACTTGAGCTGGGGCCGGCTGGGCACAGCAGCGGAGTACAACCTCCGGGCGCACCAGATTCTCGAACGGCTAGGCAGTCCGGACTCGAGCCTGGCCAAGAGCTTCGCTCGCCTCGGTCACGTGGCCCGCTATCGGGGCGATCTCGACGGTGCCGAGGCACACTACCTGGCGGCGCTGGCGCTCTACGAGGAGCTGGACGATCCCCGCGGCGCCAGCTTGCATCTTTCCAATCTGGGCAATCTCGCCCGTCAGCGCAAGGACTTCGAGACCGCGCTCGCCTTTTATGAGAAAGCCCTGGTCGGTGTCGAACCGAACTGGCGTGGGCGGGTTCTCTCCAACCTCGGTAGGACCCACCTGCTCCTCGGTCGTGCAGACGACGCGGAACCGTTCTTGAAAGAATCACTGGAACTGAAGCGCGAGCTGAGTCCACGAACCCTGGACGTGGCGGCGTCTCTGATGCTCCTCGGGGATTTGGAGCGTGCTCGGGAGAACCTCGATCAGGCGGGTGCGCAGTATCGCGCCGCCCTGGCGCTGCACTCGGAGCTGGTGCCCGGCAGGCCTGCCGAGGCCGAGAACCAAGTCCGGCTCGGGCAGCTCCTGGTCGACCAGGCAGACCACGCAGCGGCGGAGCCTCTGTTGGTCGCTGCTGTGGCGACCACCGAGGCGCGGGCCTCGGGCACAGCGGTGTCGGCCGACGCGCTCTACCACCTGGCCCGCTTGCGCGTGGCCCGCGGGGAACGCCAGCAGGGGCTAGACCTCCATCGCCGTGCGGTCCAGGCCCTGGACGTCCAGTGGCAGAAGCTCGGCGGCTCCCGCGACTCGCGCCTGTCCTGGATGCATGCGCACAGCGACTACTACCGTACCTACCTGGAGCTGCTGGTCGAAGAGGGTCGCGAGGAAGAGGCCTTCGACCTGTTGCAGCGGTATCGTGCTCGCGGGCTGCGCGATGTCCTCGCGCAGCGGGATTTGAGCTTGCTGCGCAACGATCAGGCGCAGGCGATCGAGAATCGGCTCGTCGACCTGGCCCGCCAGCGCGAGTCGTTGCTCGAAACGCTCGACGGTGCCTCGCCGGAGAGCGAGCTCCAGGACGCCCGCATCGTCCTGGCAGGGTTGCGTTCCCAGCGCGAGCGCTTGCTCGCCGAGCTGCGCGTCGCGGCCCCCGACCTGGCTCGGCTGAAGTATCCAGCCGCCCTGACTCTGCGGGAGGTCGGCGCGGCGCTGGATCGAGGCACCGTCCTGATTTCTTTCTCGGTCGGCCGTCAGCGGACTCTGGCCTTCGCCGCGCGGCAGCGCGGCGGCGGTGTCGACCTGGACGTGCAGCGCCTGCCGATCGGGCGCCGAGTGCTGAGCGAGCGGGTCGCGACCTTCAGGCGGTCGATCGAGCGACATCACCCCGACGAGCTGGAGGCGCTGCAAGAGCAGGCCGCGGCGCTCTACGAGTTGCTGCTCGCGCCGATGGACGAGATCCTGGCCGAGTCGCAGCGCTTGTTAGTGGTCCCCGACGGCCCCTTGCATGGTTTGCCTTTCGCCGCGTTGCGTCGCGAAGCCAGCTATTTGATCGACTGGAAACCGATGCACCTGGCGGCTTCGGCGACGGCCTACGCCGATCTTGGGCGACTCGTGGCCCCCGGCCGCAAGTCGGTAGCTTTCGGAGACCCCTCGTTCAGCGAGTCGGCCGAGGTGATCCGCTCTGTCCGAGGGACCGAGCTCCGACGGCTCCCCGGGACCCGTCGAGAAGTCGAGGCGATCGGCCGCGTGCTGCCGCCGCCGCTCGAGACGTTTCTCGGCCGCCAGGCCACCGAGGAACGGGTCAAGCAGCTGCGTGTGGGGCGCTTCGTGCACTTCGCCAGCCATGCGGTGGTGAACCAGGAGCTGCCGCTAGATTCCGCCCTGGCGCTGGCTCCGCCGGCGACCGGTTCAGGTCGGGAGAACGGCTTGCTCTACGCCTGGGAGATTATCGAGCAGATGCGTCTCGAGGCCAGCCTGGTGACCCTGTCCGCCTGTGAAACCGCTTTGGGCCGAGAGGTCGAGGGGGAGGGCATTCTGGGCCTGGTGTGGGCGTTTCACACCGTCGGTGCAAAGAGTGTCATCGCCTCGCTGTGGAACGTCGAAGATCGATCGACCAGTGACTTGATGGCCGAGCTCTACACCGGGCTGGCGGCAGGTCTGGACAAAGACGAGGCCCTGAGGCTTGCACAGCTCCGGCAGCTGGCGGCGGCAAGATCGTCGCCAGCGTCCGCTGCTCGTGGCGTCGGCGGCCTGGTGTCGAAGGACCGGTCGACGACCGCGCATCCGTTCTACTGGGCCGCATTCCAGCTCTATGGCTCGATTCACCCGTAGGGTGAGGAGCCACAGTCCACAGTGAGGAGCCACAGTCAGGCGCGTTACTGTCAGGCGCCTTACAATCAGGAGCGCCGCAGTCCCCACCACCACTTCGGTGGGTTGCGCTGGCCCTCGCCGAGGGCCGTGTCGAGCCACAGCATGAGGCGCCGCAGAAAGCTGCCCATGAGGGCGAATCGCAGCTTGTTGAGCCACTTCGGGTAGGCCCGGTTGTACGGGCAGACGCGGACGCAGATCGAGCAATCGGTCATCTGCGAGACCCAGAAACTGAAGCACTTCTCGGCGTCGGTGGTCCATTTCTCGACCCCTTCGACGTTCGAAGTGTTGTGCGTCTCCATGCTGGGCTCGCCGGCGGCGATCGCTTTCGGCGGACAGGCGTCGCTGCACTTGCGACAGACCTGGCAGAACTCTTTGACGCCGAATCGGACGGGCCGATCGTGGGCCAGGGGCAGGTCGGTAAAGATCTTGCCGATGCGCAGGCGGGGACCGATGCCGGGCGCGATCAGCAGA
The DNA here is from genome assembly GCA_039029035.1 of Acidobacteriota bacterium. GTDB lineage: Bacteria > Acidobacteriota > Thermoanaerobaculia > Multivoradales > J023 > JAAELT01. The sequence goes on from JBCCGX010000157.1 coordinate 4,634, forward strand.
CCATGGCGTCCGTACTCGCCGAGCCCGGCCTTGATGGCGTAGGGGATGCTCGACCCGGTGTCGTTCATGCTGCCCCAGGCCCGGTAGCCGAGGTTGCGGATGTACTGGGTCAGGGCCAGCAAGGTGACGACGTCGCGCGAATAGCCGACGCCAGTGGCCGTGCCGCTCAAGGCCGAAGGGACCGTCTTCAGCAGGTCGTGGTCCATCTCGTGGCAGACGACGATCACTGAAGTGAGGCCGTCTTCGAGATCGATCGGCGTCTCGTTTTCGGCTTCGCGGCTGTATTTGTGGGAGTAGACCCAGCGTTCGTCGTAGTAGGTGATGCCCGCCAGGTCGGCGCCGAAGAGCTGCGCGGCCCGCTTGATCTCGCGTGCCATTTCGTCGGGAGAAGGCACCTCCCGGCGCTCGCTAGCGCTGCCGCGCTGGGCGGTCAGGTAGTCGAGGAACCCCTCGCGCCGATCCTCGTCTTCGAGGCGCTCGGCAAAGAAGTCGGCCACGTGCCAGGCGGCGTTGCGCAGGGCGAAATCCTTCTGCTCGTAACCATCGACCCGGCGCCATTGGCGCAACGGCCGGCGGTACGACTCATAGAACCGTCGAGTCTTGGACGAGTGGACCTTCGGATCCCAGAAAGACCGGCTGAAGATGTCGCGCTTCTGGCTGAACCTCTGGTAGTCCGAGCGCACCTTGAAGCCCGCTTCGTGATCAGTAGCGCAACCCTTGGGGCAGGTTTGGCAACGGGACATTCGAGATCTCTCCAGGCGATTAGGCGGTGCGGCGGGCTCGAGCTTCGATAGAAGCCTATCCTACGCCGCCGCGACCTCGGCCCCGTGAGCTATCGCGACGAGCCAGCCATCGCCTTGGGCATGGCGCAGCTCGCGAACATCGGCCATTTCTTCGTCCGCAGCCGATCACAGGCATAGGGCTGCTGCCCGTCATTACATTGCAGGCGGCAGAGTGCTTCGCAGCCCGCGGCCGATCGCAGTTGACAGGCTGTGCCGTAGAAGCCCAGCGCCCTGTTGTCGTCCTGCTCCACGCCACGTCCCGCCAGCGCTGCGTGGCCAGCTTCGACGCACGCCTCTCGTTGTTTGTCCCGGCAGCCCATGTGGAAGGCTTTGAAAGCGAGAACGGGGTCCTGGGGTACGCCGTCGCCCGCAGCCAAAAGGCGGCCGAGGCGGAGACAGGCATCGCCGCGCACCTTGTCCAAAGAGGCCTCGAGACACGCTTTGTGCAGGGGAGCCGCTGCCGCTGCCGCGCCAGTTTCTCCGCTGCCGCCGTCGGTGGACTTTGGCTCGACACCCGCCTGCAGCAGCCGACCGGTGTCGGCGCAAGCGCTCTCCAGACCCGCGTCACACGAACGCTGAAAGAAAGCCAAGGCTCGGCCCAGATCTTTGGTCAGCAGCTCCCCTTTCTCAAACGCCGTGCCGACCCGCCGGCAGCCGATCCGGCTGCCATGCTCGCAGCCCTTCTGCCACAAGGTCAGGGCGCGCGCCGGGTCGGTGGCCACACCGGTGCCCTTGGACAAGGCCGTGGCGAGCGCGGTGCAGCTGCGGCCATAGTCTTGCGCGCAGGCGGTCTCGAAGTGCGCGACAGCCGCGCTCTGATCGGCGGAGTTGCCTTGCATCAGCTCGTTGGTCGCCTCGTGCAACTCTTTGCAGCCTTTCCGGTACCCTCCGTTGCAGGCGAGTGCATGGTAGCGCCGAGACTCTGCCGGATTCCTGGCCGATTGGTTGAGTCCGGCGTAGTAGCAGCTCTCGAAGTCGCCTTTGTTGCAAGCCTTGACCATCGACTTCGGCGGTGGCTGAGCCGCGCTCGCTGCGGCGCAGACGATGCAGCAGACAAGGCTGGCGATCCAAAGGAGACCGAATCGGAATGCAAAGGGGCGTCGCGACGAAGTTGTCGAAAGGTTCGGGTTGCTGTGCTGCACTGTGGTTCTCCTCTACGAAATGTCGGATGACGGCTGTAGACCGAGCGCTGACTCGATGATTCGTGGAGGCAAACGAACGCCAGGACGAGAGCGCACGCCCGGAAGGTGTTTTGTCCGTGCGCTTCGCCGTCGGTCGGCGTTTGGGGCATTGGGTCGACGTCACTTGGCCCAGGAGTGCAGAAGGAGTTGAGCATGCAGAGGAGTTTCTGGCTTGGTGTCGCAGTTTCCGTCGCCACGGCGGGTTCGACCTGGGGGCAGGAGCCGGCGGTCTCCAAGAAGGCCGGTGGGGCTGCCGCGGCTTCTCTGACGATCCCTGTCCCAAGGTCGGAGAACAGCCTGCTCCTTTCGGGCGTGGCGGTCATCGACCCGGCTCGCAACGCAGTGTCGGCGCCACGGGACATCTTGATCTCCGGCAGTGTAATCGTCGAGATTGCGGACGCCGGAACGATCGCACGGGAGCGTGCGGGCACGATCTTTCCCGCCGCAGGCCTGTTCGCCATGCCTGGCCTGATCGACGTCCATGCTCATCTCGGTGACGGCGGGTTGGGTGAGCAAAGCGAGCAGGATCGGGAAGGTGCCTTGGCGCAGTTTCTGCGCTATGGGGTCACGACGATCTTTGTGCCAGGCGGCGGCGGTGGCAACGACGACCAGCTCGCTCGCTGGAAAGAGCGTTGCCGGAAGGGTGAGCTGTCTTGCCCGGGGCTCTACGGCTCGGGGGCCCTGATTACCGCTCCCGGCAGCCATCCGATCGCTACGATCTGGAATCTGCCCGACGACGTCGATTCGGCCGTCGTCTACCAGCGTGGCGCCGTGACGGTGGCGGACCACGAGCGGGTGGAGCCGCTGCTCGATCGCAAGCGGGCGCTGGGAGCGGACGCGATCAAGATCATCATCGAAGATTGGGGTGGGGAGGTGCCCCGCCTCTCCGACGGCAAGATTGCCGAGTTTGTCCGCGCCAGCCACCAGCGAGACCTGAAAGTCCTCGCCCACGTCAGCTTGCCTGAGCACGTCGCAGCCGGCGTGGCCGCTGGCGTCGACGGCATCATGCACTCCGCCGAGGCGTCGATTCCGGATGCGATCTTGGCCGAAATGGCGCGGCGACGGACCTTCTATGTCGCTACCCTGGCTCTGTATGATGGCTTCTTCGATCTCTCCCATGGCCGCTACGAGCAGGAGCCCTATGCTCGCGCCGGGGTCGCGGAGCGCGCCTTGACGAGCCTCGAGGGCTTTCGCGACTCACCGTTCGAAACCCCGGAGCAGGCTCAGGCAGTCGAAGCCGCCGTGCGCGACAACCTGCGCCGAGCTGCCGCCACCGGCGTGCCGCTGGCCCTGGGGACCGACGTCAACAACCCCCAGGTCTTCCCCGGCTATGCTGCCCACGAGGAGCTCGCCTTGATGGTCGAAGCCGGCCTGACGCCGCAGCAAGCTCTGGCCGCTGCGACCCTCGGCGGGGCGTCGTTTCTTGGCAAGGCATCGACCCTGGGCCGGGTCGCGCCGGGTTATGAAGCGGACCTGCTCATCCTGTCGGCGAATCCTCTGCAAGACGTCTTGGCCACCCGCACGCTGGTCGCTGTCGTCCATGACGGTCGCGTTGTCGAGGATGTGGTTTCGTCGACCCCGACCGAGTCGGTCTCGACGAAGGAGAACGAGCGTGGTCCGATCATCGACATGCATCTCCATGCGTTCGGCTGGGACGAGTACGGTGATCCTCCGCCACCCAACGAGATCACCGGTCGACAGCCGGCAGCGCGCTCAGACGACGCAGCGTTGGCGGCGACCCTGACAGAGATGCTGCGCCATGGCATCGTTATGGCGGTCGCCAGTGGGCCGCTCCCGCAGGTGCTACGCTGGCGGCAAGAGGCGCCTGATCGCATCCTTGGCGGGGCCTATACCGGTTCCCGCGATGCCTTGCCTGAAGTGTCACGCTTGCGCGAGCTCGTCCGCTCCGGTGAAGTGGCGGTGCTTGGGGAGTTGGGCCTGCAGTACCAGGGCCTGACGGCGACGGATGAGTCGCTGCGTGGCTATTTTGCTCTGGCCGAAGAGCTCGACGTGCCGGTGGCGATCCACACCGGCCTCGGCGATGCCGGCACACCCTACGGCTGCTGTCCGCGTTTTCGAACCGCGCTCGGGAAACCGAGCCTGGTGGAGGAGGTGCTGGTACGGCATCCGCGCCTTCGCGTCTATTTGATGCACGCGGGTTATCCCTTTCTCGAGGAGACCAAAGCGCTTCTCTATGTTTATCCGCAGCTCTACGTCGATGTTGCGGTGATCAACTGGGCCTTGCCCCGTGGCGAGTTCCACGCCTACCTTCACGCTTTGGTGCAGGCCGGCTTCGGCGACCGGATCATGTTCGGCTCGGATCAGATGATCTGGCCGGAGGCGATCGGCCTGGCGATCGAAGGTGTCGAATCGGCCGCTTTCCTGAGCGTCGAACAAAAGCGCGACATCTTCTTCCGCAATGCGGCGCGGTTCTTGAGATTGTCCGCAGAGGAAGTTGAGCAGCTGCGTCGCCAGGCAGCAGAGAACTCGCCGTAGTGAACCTAATCCCGATCGAGGTCTGTGCAGACTTTAGGACTAAGGTGTTAACCTAGGAACAACCCGCACTGTTGGCTACCCGAGGAGAGTCCTATGAGAGTTTTGCCACTGGTCCTCGTCGTCCTGACATTCGGTCTTCACTCTGCCACCCTGGCCGAGGTGCCTGGCACCGATGGCACCGATTGGGTGATTTTCGTCGAAGAGAGCGAGACGCGCCTCGTCGCCGACGCGCTGCTCGGCGTGGACGATCCGGAGGAGAAGGACCTGATCTCCGGCGATCTCGACAAGGACGGCGACATGGATCTGATCGTGGTGCGCAAAGTGCCGTTTTCGGTGGCCGGCGGAAAACGGAACGTGCTGTTCATGAACGAGGACGGCCAGATGGTCGATCGCACCACGGCCCTGGCGCCGGACTTTCTCGACGAGACCGACGATCGCGACGTCGTTCTGGTCGACGTCGACGGCGACACCTGGCTCGACGTGGTGACCGTCACCACCTTCAGCGATCAGCCCCGGTTGTTGATGAACCAGGGCGAGACCGGTGGTGTGTGGAACGGCCTCGATTACAACGCAGCCGAGAACCGCATCCCGCCCTTCACCCCGGGACCAAAGTTTTGCGCCGTTGGCTTCGGCGACGTGACCGGTGACAACCGGCCCGATCTGTTTTTCGTCGACTACAACAACACTCTCGAAGATCGCCTGCTGATCAACAACGGCAATGGCTTCTTCACCGACCAGACCGACAGCCGCATGACCCCCGCGATGTCGGACTCGGGGTTCGGCACCGACAGCCATATCCTCGACATGAACGGCGACGGCTGGAACGATCTGGTGAAGTGCAACACCTTGGGCGGTCCCGGGATCGAGATCATCTACAATGATGGCACTGGCAACTTCGACTTCATGCACGCGGTCAACAGCGACGCGCCTTATATGTTCGAGCCGGCCGACTTCACCGGTGACGGCCAAATCGACCTTTTCGTCGTTTCGGACGGCCAGGATCGCTACATGACCCACACCGGCAACGACGGCAGCAACCACGCCACCTTTGCCACCGAAACCGTCACCAACAGCCCCAATACCGGCGGCCTGGGCGGTAACGTCAAGTTTGCCGACATGGATCGTGACTCGATCCTCGACGTCCTGGTGGCCGATATCGACACCGACATCCCGGGTTGTGACGGCCAGTTCGTGATCTTGCGCGGGTTGGGGCCGAAGCCCGAGGTCGACTACGAAGATCCCTTCGTCGGCGCCAGTCGCAACTTCACCGTCAACGGCGTGTTCGATGTCGAAGCAGTCGATATCGACGGCGATGGCTGGCTCGACCTGTGGCTCGGCACCTGCGACGGCAACCGGATCTTCATGAACCGCACCTCCGGCGATCCGATCTTCATCGACGGCTTCGAGAGCGGCAACACGTTGGCCTGGCAGTAGGGCGACCGGACGCCTGACAGGACCGTTGTAGGGATAGTGCAACGCTCGTGGGGCCGCCGCATGGTCGTTGTAGAGGTTTGGGAATCCTCGTGCGGTCGCCCCACAGCGGTTGCTGAAAATCTAGAATCCTTGTGCGGGCGCCCCACGGCGGTTGTAGAAATCCTAGAACGCTCGTGCGGGCGCCACACAGGCGTTGTAGAAATCCTAGAACGCTCGTGCGGCTGCCGCACAGCCGTCCTGAAAATCCCCGAACGCTCGTGCGGCTGCCGCACAGCCGTCCTGAAAATCCCCGAACGCTCGTGCAGCTGCCACACAGGCGTTGTAGAAATCCTAGAACGCTCGTGCGGGCACTACACAGGCGTTGTAGAAATCCTAGAACGCTCGTGCGGCCGCCGCACGGACGTTATGGACCAGAGCGATGGCGAAGGCAGGCTCTGCGAGCTGTTCGCGTGCTCGATTGGCGAGGCTTTGACTCCCTCTGCGCTTTAGGAGAGCGAGATCCGGTGCATCGATGGGTGCCCGGTCTCCGGCACGCCTCGGCGTGACCCCTTAGCGACAGGAGGTGAGGACATGCAGCAACAGACGAACCTGAACGCCGGAATCCGTCTCGAGATCATTGGTGTGGGCTAGTAGGACCTCTCCCCTGGACCCAGCCCAGAGGCCTCCGCGTGTCGGGGGCCTCGAATCGACGCCGGCCGGGAACTCTTCAGCCGGGGCTCGGTCTAACGTCTCAGCCGGCGCCGGACAGGCGGTCCCGTCGGCCTGACAAGGGAGACCATGCCATGCGCCAAATCATGATCGGATTCTTCGCCTTCCTGGCTGCCTCGAGCTTGCAGGCCCGGGATCTTCTGCTCACCGGCGGCAAGCTGGTCGATCCGCGAACCCAGACGGTCACGGAGCAGGACCTGGCGATTCGGGACGGTCGCATCGTAGAGGGCGCGCCGGCGTCGGACTTCCGCGGCGAGGTGATCGATATCACCGGCAAGTGGGTGATCCCCGGGCTGCGCGATCTGCACACCCATTCGATGGCCAACGTCGGTCCGCGCGGACCAGTGGAGGTCCTGGGCACAGCGGCCACGTCGCGGCGCATGCTCTACGCCGGGGTCACCGGATTCCTCGATCTGTTCAATCTGGAGCGCTTCGTGCTGCCGCTGCGCGACCGGCAACGGCGCGGCAAGGCTGGTGCCGGGGCGGATATTTTTGCCGCCGGCCCTTGCCTTACGGCGCCGGGCGGCCATTGCACTGAATACGGGACGCCCACCCGCGTGCTGACCTCACCGGAGGATGCGCGACGTGAGGTCGAGGCTCTGGCGCGCAAGAATCCCGACGTGATCAAGATCGTCTACGAGCATGTCGACGTAGCCTTGCGTGACAAGACGTGGCGTCCGGCTCTTCCGACGATCGACCGAGAGACGATGGAAGCCGCGGTGCAGGCCGCGAACGAGCACGGTATCCCGACGGTCTTTCACATCCGGTCCTGGCAGGACATCGACGACGTGGTGGCAGCGGGTGCCAGTGCCGTGACCCATCTCCCTGGTTTCGGCCAGGTGCCGCCAGGCCTGGCCGAGCGCATGCGCGAGCAAGGGACTTTCGTCATCCCGACCCTGTCGGTGGGCGATCTCTCGTTCTCCGCCCACGCCGAGATGCTCGACCGCCCGTTGCCGAGCGCGTTGACCAAGGACGAGATCCTCGAGGCCTATCGCCAGATCGACCCGACCGACGAAGGCTTCCGGCAATGGCAGCAGACGATGGGCGAGTCCCAGGCGGCACGGTTCACGGCCCTCGCGACCCTGGCCGAGGCCGGGGTGCGCATCGCCGCCGGCACCGACGCGGGCAATCCCGGCACCCTCCTCGGCTACTCGCTCCACCACGAGCTGGCGCTGATGGTCGAGCAGGTCGGCCTGAGCCCCTGGCAGGCCCTGGCTTCGTCGACCACCGAGGCGGGCGAGTTCCTCGGTCAGTCCTACGGTCTCGCCGCGGGGGACGAAGGCAGCCTCGTCGTGCTCGACGCCTCGCCGATCGAGGACATCCGCAACACCGAGTCGATCCACCTGGTGATCCATCGCGGCAC
>JBCCGX010000158.1:0-12571 GCA_039029035.1 Acidobacteriota bacterium
CCCTCAATCCCTCGAGAGCTCACCCTGCAGGCCGGAGGTTCTCTGGAGGCCCCCGTCCGGCTCGCCAGAGAAGGCCCCGCGGTCGAGGAGTACTTCGGCACCCTCTACGACGAGCTGCGAGGGATCGCGCGCCGTCGCTTAAGGACCTGGGTCGACCCACCGTTGCAGGCCACAGCGCTGGTGCATGAGACCTTTCTGCTGTTACAGCGTCGACCCGCACCGTGGCACGATCGCACCTCGTTCTTATCTTTCGCCGCCATTACCATGACCCGAGTGCTCATACGGCATCGCCGACGGCGGCAGACGAGCAAACGCGGTGGCGCGGTGACCCACGTTGCCTTGGGTCAGGCGGTCGAGCCTCGAGTCATGCCAACCGACGAGCGCCTCCTCGACCTCAGGAAGGCATTGGACGCTTTGGACGCAGCCGATGCTGAAGCCGCCTTGATGGTTCGACGCAGATTCTTCAAAGGTCTCACGCTGCATGAAGCCGCGGCGGCGGCTGAGGTTTCCAGGGCCACAATGAAACGGCGTTGGCGATCCACCAGGGCCTGGCTACGGAGCTACCTTAGGCGGGGCACGGTTGGCCATCAGCCACGGATCAGGCGATCCAGACGATCACGGTAGGACCGGCTGAGCTTGAGCTCGGTGCCGTCCCGCAGGACCACCACCGACTCGCCGTGGGAACGCGGGCGGAGCTCGCGCACGCGCTTACGGTTGACCATCGTCGACCGATGGATGCGCACGAAGCACTCGGCATCGAGCTGCATCTCGAGGTGTCGTAGGGTCTGGCGCAACAGGTGAGAGCGTGAGCCCAGGTGGAGGCGCACGTAGCTGCCAGCCCCTTCGATCCAATCGATGTCCGCGGTCTCGACCAACAACACCCTGCCGGCCGAACGGATGACCAGGCGATCGGCGACATCGTGCTCGTTGACCTCGGACGGTGCCGCTGGTGCAGCGCGCAACGCCTGCGAGGAGGGCGTCTCTTCGAGCAGCGCCTGCAGCTTCCCACACAGCCCATCGAGCCGGGCGCGGCGCACCGCCTCCCTGGCGCGCTCCAGGGCGCCGACGAAGCGCTCGTCGTCGAACGGCTTGAGCAGATAGTCGAGCGCGCAGGCCTCGAAGGCACGCAGGGCATATTGATCGAAGGCCGTGACGAAGATCACCGTCGGCATCTCCCGTGGGCCGATCTCGCGCACCACGTCAAAGCCGTCGAGATCCGGCATCTGCACGTCGAGGAACACCAGGTCGGGCAAGCGAGCCTGAATCGCAGCCACCGTTTCACGACCGCTGGCACTCTCGGCGACGATCTCGACATCGCGCAGCGGTGTCAAGAGATGGCGCAGACGGCTGCGGGCCGGCGGTTCGTCATCCGCGATCAGCACACGAATCGCCTCCATCACGAATCCACCTTTTGGCCGGGGTGCGAATTGCCCGCTGCCCGGTCGTCGGGCGCGAACGTCACCGGCAAAGCGATCCGCACCGCGACCCCACCGTCAGCGCCGCCCTCGATCGTGAAGCTCGCCGCCGGACCGTAACGCTGTTCGAGACGGGCGCGGGTATTGGCCAGGCCGATGCCATCGGTCCGCGCCAGGGCCTCATCGACGAGCCCTGGACCGTCGTCCTCCACTGCAAGTTGCAACAGGTCGTTTTCGAGATGGGCGCTGATCCGCACACAGCCAGGTGCTGCGACCGGCGCGATCCCATGGCGCACCGCGTTCTCGACCAAGGGTTGCAGCAGTAGGACTGGCACTTGGATCGGCAAAGCCGCTTCGTCGATCGCGTACTCGACCCGCAGCCGATCCCCGAGGCGCACACGCTCGATATCGAGATAGCGCTCGAGAACCTCGATCTCACGCTCCAAAGGCACCTCCGGCTGGCCGTTCGAGGCCAGAGTCACGCGCAGCAGCTCGCTGAGCCGGGCGATCATCCGCCGCGCTGCCGGCACGTCGTCGTCCATCAAGGCCGAGACCGCGTGCAGGGTGTTGAACAGGAAATGAGGCTGGAGCTGCATGCGCAGGGCGGCCAGCTGCGCTTCCACCAAGCGGCCTTCGAGCCGCGCACTGCGCAGCTGCCCGGCGCGGTAGCGCTCCCGCAGATCGAGTCCCATGCCGATCGCCACCAATGCTCCGTAGACCGTCATCATCGACGGGTAGCCCGACGCCAAGCCGAGCAAGAAGCGATCGAGATAGGCCAGCTCGGAAGGTGCGTCGGGCGATGGCGGTAAGGCGACGACCAGCACAGCGATAAATACCATCGCCAGCACGCTGCCGACCGCCACGTGGATCCCCAGGTGGCGCCACAAACTCGGTCGCCGTACCGGCGCCCAACGGGTCAGCCGGAAGATGATCGGCGTCAGCAGTGCCCACGAGTACCAGAAGCCAGCCATGACCAGCACGCGCGGCCAACCGAACGCCTCTCCCGACTCGGCGCTCAGCATGGCACTCTGGTTGACCTCGGTCAGGACCGGGATCGACCACAGTCCCAGCACCACCCACCAGCGCAGGGGCGGGGATGTGACAGTCGACAGCTCGTCAGAAACTCGGCTCACCCGAGCGTATACGCGACGGCCGGAGCTTGGTTCCGCGGCGCCCGCAGCGGATGGCTCCGGCTGATGGGTCGAGCCGATCTATCCGCCGTTCGACCAGGCGGTGGTGTCGTTGGACTCGAAACCGTCGGAGAAGATCTCCGAGGAGCGCCCGATGGTCAGCGTCTGATCCGCCGCAACGTTGGTTAGAGACGTCGTCGTGCCATCGGTCCAACGGACCCGGATCTGGTCGACAACAGTGGCGGCACCGAGGCCGAAATGGGCCGACATCTCACTTTGGCTGAGGTAGTTACTGCCGCCGTCGATACGCCCGAGCAGGACGCGCCCGCCGAGATGGACCTCGATCACGGAGCCGATGCCGTTCGGCGCCACTCCGGGGGTGTTGCCGTTGTCGAGAAAGATGCGCAGCCAGTGGTTGTCGGCACCGGACAAGTCATTGCGCATCAGCTTGACCACGCCGGTGTGGGGGAAGACGATGACGTCCTGGTCGCCGTCGTTGTCATAGTCGAAGTTGGCCAGACCGCGCCCATTGATCGAGAGCCCCAGGCCGTTGCTCGTCCCCACTTCGGAGAAGCTCAAGGCACCGCCTGAAGGAGTGGTGTTGACAAAAGCGTAGTTGCGCCCGTTCTGCGCTGTGGCCACCAGGTCCACCAGGGTGTCGTGATTGAAGTCGATCGCCGCCGTCGCCCAACCCCATCCGGTATTGACGACTCCAGCCGATGGTGCCTGGTTGAGGTAGGTGTTGCCGCCCTGGTTGATGTAGAGGTTGTTGGTGTCGATCGTGGTGACGTAGAAGTCCCAGTCCCCGTCCTCGTCCCAGTCGGCGACGGTCATGCCCATCTCGGTACCGTCCTGGTTCGTGTTGGAGCTGCCGGTGACGTCGGTGAAGGTGCCGTCGCCATCGTTGGCATAGTAATGACCGGTGGCAAAGTCGCCGATCCAGATGATCTCGGGGTAGCGATCACCGTCCATGTCGACGAAGCGTGGCGCGAACCCATTGGTACCGGTGAGGCTCGACAGGCCGGCGCTGGCCGTCACGTCGGTGAAGGTGCCGTCGCCGTTGTTGTGGAAGAGGCGGTTGCCATCGTTGGTGCTCCAGCCCGCCACCGCCAGGTCCAGGTGGCCGTCCAGATCGTAGTCACCCCAGGCGGCGCCCCAGCCGTCGGCGCTCCCGGCAGACGTCTGAGCGACCCCGGCGGCCGCCGCGACGTCGGTGAACGTACGGTTGCCGTTGTTGCGATAGAGCTTGTGAAATCCTGCCTGGTTGGCCGAATTGGGACCGAGGCTGGTGACGAAGATATCGAGTAGCCCATCGCGATTGAAGTCACCAACCGCCGCCGCAGTCGAGCGATGACTCAGGGCGACGCCCCAAGAGCTGGCTTCATCGGTGAACGTGCCGTTGCCGTTGTTGATGAACAGCTTGTCGCCGCTGTCACCACCACCGGGAAAGAAGATGTCTTGCCAACCGTCGCCATCAAAATCGCCGACTACCCCGCCGCCGTGGAAACTGTGCACATTGCCACCAAAGTAGGAAGCTGAGACCAGGGAGGCGCCTGTCTGGTCTGAGAAAGCCCCTTCGCCACCCGCCCAGGAGTTGGCAACTGGGAAGGTCAACAGGAAGCACACAAACCCGCCCGAGACGACTCTGCGACGGTTGGCAGCGGATCGACGGAGCATGCAAGACGTCGGATACATAATGAACCTCTCTTGAGTCGGCGCAGGGCGAATGGGGGCGGGATGGTTCCATTGTATGCCCTAGCGCACGCCAAAAGGGCGATCTCTCTCAACAGATTCCGTCTGCGATCTTGCCAGCCGTCTAGCAGAGTCGAGTGCTTGACTTTGAGTCGAGTTTTCAGATCGGCTAGCCGCCGATCCGGGTTTCGCCGTCTGAGGCGAAGCCTCGCTAGACCCTAGGTTCGGAGGCTCCGTCCTAAGGTTGGACTCTGCCTAGCCGCGCCCCAATCGCCTGAGAAATCCGACCCTCTTCAGCGAGGTCGGAGACGATGCGAGCGATGTCCTCATCGAGCGGACGATCGTCGTCACTGGGGATAAACGGGCTAGTGGATGAGGGAGTCAGCCCCACAGCTTGATAGACGGCTTCGTAGAGATCGACCAGGGCGGATCCCAACAGCTCACGTGCATCGTAGTGACCGGCCAAAGCCCGGGTCCGCAGGTCGACGGCCTGCACTCCGGCGATCAGCGGCACGGCGAGATAATGCTGGAAAGTCTCTACCGATTGCCGGGCTAGATTGGCCGAAGCGAAGCTCTGACTGTTGACGTTCTGATTGAACTGCTCGGCGTGGGTGGGAAAGCGGTCGGTGATCGGGCTGCCGAGAAAGGTCAGGGTAGGCATGATCGAATTGCCGAGCAGCTGGATTCCTTTGAGTCCCATGTTGACGGCACGCTCGGGATTACCGCTGAGAGACATCGGCAGCCCGTTGCTGAATTCCGGTGACATCATCAAAGCGACCTGCACGTCGAGGTGTTTGGCGGTCAAGCCGACGTAGGTGCGCAACTGGTCCATGGCGATGCCGACGGACTGCCCGAGAAAGTTTCCGCCGTTGAGCATGGCGCCTGCTTCGAGATCCAGCAGGGGGTTGTCATTGGCGGAGTTGATCTCCTGCTCGACCTGGCCAGCAATGTAATCCATACCGTCGAAGATCGGCGCCATATATTGCGGTAGGCAGCGCAACGAGTAGCGGTCTTGGATCAACTCGGGCTCGTTACCGGGAAAGCGCCCACTCATGCCTTCGCGAGTCATCTGCGAGCCGTCGATCAAGGTGCGCATCGCCTCAGCCGCGTAGATCTGCCCACGAAACGGCTTCTGCTCTTGGATGAATGGATCGAGAGCCTGCTCGGTGCCGCAGAGGGCGAGAAAGGCCAAGGCGTGTGCACCGAGGGAGACGTTCAACAGCGTCCGAACGTCATCGATGCAAAGGGCTGCAATGCCCGTGGTCACCGCCGTACCGTTGACCAGGGCCAGCCCCTCCTTGGCTTGTAACGGTAGGGGCTCCAGCCCGAGCTGCTTCAAGGCGGCGATGGCATCGCATTCGACCTCCTCGACGTCGACGCGAAAACTGGTATCTGTTCCGGCGATGCATCCCGCTATGTACGACAAGGGGACCAGATCGCCACTGGCTCCGATCGAGCCGAACTCAAAGACGTGCGGCGTGATGTGGTGGTTGAGAAACTGCACCAAGCGCTGCAGCAATTTCATGCGGACGCCCGAAACGCCCCGGGCCAATGAGTTGATCCGCAGCAGCATGCCGGCGCGCACCGCCGCGTCGGGAAGCCGCTTCCCGGCGCCGGTGTGCAACAGCCATGGAAGGTTATTCTGCATGGCATTGACAGCGTCTCGAGGGACGACCTGCGTGGCATTCGCCCCGACACCCGTGGTCACGCCATAGACCGGCTTGCCAGACGCAACCGCCTCATGCAAATACCTGTACGAAGCGTCGATCCGGCCGACGATCTCGGGATCGTCGGAGATCTCGATCGGCATCCGCCGGCGGGCCACTTGGACGACCTCTTCGAGGGTCAGCTGCTCACCCTGAATAACGACCTTGGTTAGCGACTTCATTTTTGAATTTCCAGCGAAACGGTTCGAACGATACATGTGCCCCGATACTCGGTCCGCTAGGCTTCACCGCCTCCTGCGGCCTTCGAAGTAGGCCGCAGGGATCGAGAGGCACAGACCTTCACTGCTTTCATGGGAGAGCCGATTCAGCCGCGCTTCGAGCTCTTCGAAGACGGCCGTCTCTTGGCCCGTGTCGCCCAGCACACCCTTCCAACCGTCGAGGAAACCCAGTCGGCTCAAATAGGCGCGCAAGAAGGCACTGCCATCCGAATAACGCAGCGTGAAGGTTTCCATGTGACAGACCGTCACTTCGAATCCGGCTTGTGAAAACAGGCTATGCAGCCCCTCCGGCGTTGCACGATGGGCTTCCTGACGATGGAGCTGATCGACCCGATGCGAGTTTCCAGTAGCCACCAAAGTCTGCTCATAGATCTTGTAGAACTCACCCATGTGCCCGACGAGGTTGGTGGTCAGTGCGAGGCGCCCCGCAGGCGCGCAAACTCGCCGGCATTCGGCCATCACGACGGTAGGGTTGTCGAAATTGTTCAATCCCAGATTCGACACGATGAGGTCGAAAGAGCTGTCGTCGTAGGGCATGTCCGCGGCGTCGCCGTGGGTGACCTGTACGTTGGTATTTCCACGGACTCGCGCTTTCTGTCGCGCTCGTGCCACCGCGTGGTCCCAGGCGTCGATCCCGTAGACGGTGGACGTTGGTCCGAGACGATCCGCCAATTCCAGCAGCGGGAACCCCGTCCCGCAACCCACATCGAGAGCTGTCAGACGCGGCGCGAGGTGGAGGTGCTCGAACAGAAACTGCCCGAACATCGAGGACCAGTACGTCAGGTCGTCGAACGCCTCGGCAACCTCTGGGTTCGCCAGGTCCGCGTTGAAATCCAGGTAGTCCGTCATGGCTTGGTCCTTGACAGCGAAGTGGCGACTTGACGGTCGAGCTTCTAGCGGCTCGGCCACTCGCCCCGGCGGACCGAGTATGCGCCCGGGATCTTCCAAGGTCAATCGCAGAGCGTTCCTCAGCGCATCGATTCGAGTTACGACGTCTCAGGCGGAATCTCGCTAAAGCCCTCGAGATCCATCTCGGGGCCATTTTCTTCTAACCAGCGGATGACAGTAACCGTCGCGTTCCGATCGATGCGCAGCATGCGCTTCAAGAGCTGTTGACTCAGATCACGATCTAAATGAACGAGCTGGTGCTCCGCAAACATATCCAACATTCCTGGTCCGTTCGACCGATAGAAGCTCTCGATATCCGACTCGAGAGAGGGCACTAGCCAATTGAGAAGCCTGTCAGAGAAAGCCCATTCCTTCGCCAATAGGGCGAGCTTCGGCTCTAAGATTGATCGACCGGCTTCACCAATACTTGACATCTGCGGCAAGGCATACTCCCCGAACGAGACCTCTTGGCCCAGGTCCAGATCCTGTCCTTGCGCTTGGCTCACAACAGATCTCCCTGCGAGTTTCCGACCGCGAACGGCCCCAGCCAGGTAAGCGCCAGCCCTTCGCCTTCGGCGCGGTGTCCCTTGTAGCCGCTTTCGCCAGCCACTGGACTTCGACTCCTGACCAAATCAGTCTCCGAAAGACAGCCTTTTTGCATACCCACTCCCAATGTTCGAATTCAAAAACCGAGCGACATAGAGATACCACTCGTCTGACTTAAAACAGATTCAGAACTAACCAGCCAACACTCGCCCTTAATTGTACCGAGGTCCCTCCGAGTCGTTTGCAAGATTCCAGTGCTTGGGAAGCACACTACCGCACATCGCACAGTCGACTGCATCTTCGGCGATCAGCACCGCTGGACGGCGTCCGTTGATAGCGTCTCATCAAGAAGACTCAGGTCAAGTCTCCGTCGGTGATCGTCCATTCGAGCACTCTGTGCTCCAGCCGGCTGAATTGGCGCAGGAGCTCCGCTAGCCTATCCAGCTCCGTCGGCTCCACTCCTTCAATCGAGAACTCGCTGATCTCTCGTTCAGGTGGTCTCTGATTGTTGTTGAAACGCAGGTCGATGGTACACCTCCCTGAGCCCGATACTGTGACGATGCGGAATCGGTAATAGAAAGCAAATCGGTCTTCAGGACGTTCCGATCCGAGCTCCCACTGCACCGCCTCACTCGACCCTCGAAGAACTCCTCGGAGGTCACGCGCGAGCCGACTGAGGTCTTCAGCCTTGGCGTAGATCTCCAATGCACCACGCTGGCGCCCGTTCGACGCTTCGACAACGAGGTTGAGGTGGTAGGGCTCCTCATAGGGGTACCGCGTGATGCGGATGAAGGGAATCACGACTTGCATGCTAACAACCGCTGTGACTTGGCGACGGTCAACGTAATCTGCCAAGACCGCCAACAGCGCTCGCCCGCACAGTCCCGCTAGCACAGTGCCGGGCAGCGGGAACATTGCTCGGCGGTGCTGAGTCTGAGCAGACCAGGGACGGTCCTAACCGGCCTCCATGCATGGCGTGTTAACGTGCCACCAACCCCACTCGGAGGAGCCGGATCCCGGCTCGCTGCATCAGACGAAGGAGGCCGAGGATGACGAGGCTAGAATGGAAGAGAACGGTGCTGTTGCTGATCGTCTGGCTTCTCGCGGTGCTCGGGGCAGCCTGCAACCAGCGGCAAGGGGCGGACGAACCGCAGATCATGACGCCCAAGATGGAGATCCCCAAGCCCAAAGCACGTGACACCGAGCCCGAACCGCCGCTGGATCGCGAGCAGTATGAGCTGCTGGACGAGAATCCCTTCCATCTCGTCGCCGATGAGCCGTTATCGACTTTTAGCATCGACGTCGACACCGCCGGCTATGCCAACGTCCGACGGATGATCCGTCAGGGTGAGCTGCCGCCCGTCGACGCGGTCCGCATCGAAGAGATGATCAACTGTTTCCGCTACGCCTATCCCGAGCCGGAGGGCGTCGAGCCGTTCTCGGTCTCGTCCGAGGTTGCGAGCTGCCCGTGGCAGCCCGAGCACCGACTGGTGCGACTCGGTCTGAAGGCCCGCGACATCGACTGGACGGACCGTCCGGCGAGCAATCTGGTCTTCTTACTCGACGTTTCAGGCTCGATGAATTCACCCAACAAGCTGCCGCTGGTGAAGAAGGCGATCAAGATGCTCGTCGAGACCCTGGGTAGCGGCGATCGGGTAGCGATCGTCGCCTACGCCGGCGCCGCCGGCCTGGTGCTCGACTCCACCCACTGCGACGACGAGCTGACGATCCTCGAAGCGCTGGAACAGCTCGAAGCCGGCGGCAGCACCGCTGGCGGGGCGGGCATCGAGTTGGCCTACCAAGTCGCCGAACGGAACTTCATCGAAGGGGGCCTGAACCGCGTGATCCTGGGCACCGACGGTGATTTCAACGTCGGCATCACCGACCAGGGCTCCCTAGTGCGGCTGATCCGGGAAAAGGCGAAATCGGGTGTCTTCCTCACCGTCCTCGGCTTCGGAATGGGCAACCTGCAGGATTCGACGCTCGAGAAGCTCGCCGACCAGGGTAACGGCAATTACGGCTACATCGACTCGGAGCTCGAGGCGCGCAAGCTCCTGGTGCAGGAGGCCGGCGGCACGATGATTACAGTCGCCAAAGACGTCAAGATCCAGGTCGAGTTCAATCCTGTACAGGTCCACGCCTTTCGCCTGATCGGCTACGAGAACCGCCTGTTGGCCCATCAGGATTTCGCCGACGACACCAAAGACGCGGGCGAGATCGGCGCAGGGCACACAGTGACCGCGCTCTACGAGGTGGTGCCCGCCGGCGTCGACTTGGAAATGCCGGGTGCCGAGCCGCTGCGCTACCAGCGGCCCGCCGAGCTCGCCGACGTCGCTGACAGCGGCGAGCTACTCTTCGTCAAGCTGCGCTACAAGCTACCCGACGAGGACACCAGCACCCTCATCAGCGTGCCGGTGGTCGATGAGGGGCTGGCCTTCGACGTTGCCTCAGACGACCTCCACCTCGCCGCCGGTGTGGCAGCGTTCGGCATGCTGCTGCGCGACAGCCAGTACCGCGGCGCAGCGGACTTCGACTTAGCGTCCGAGCTGATCGCGAAGGGTAGCGCCTACGATCCCAACGGCTACCGCACCGAGCTCGCCGAGTTGGTGACCGAGGCCCAACAACTCGGCGAGCGCTGAGACCAAGGCCCTGACCGGTCAGAGGCCCAGGGTGCGAGCTTGGGCCACCAGCCCGGCGACTTCGGCCGCCGGGCCAGCCGGGCCTTCGGCCGCGGCGGCGAGGAGCCCCTCGACCAGATCCCAATCGGCGCCTCCCCGGTGCGGGGAGTCCCGCAACACCATCCCGAAGGCGGCCAGCCCGGCGGCGAAGGCGAAGTCCGGCGCCATCTCGCCAGGTGAGACGCCCCGATCCGACACGGCGATTTGCCGCAACTGGCTCCGCCCTCCGGCCGGCGGCTGGTACCGCAGGCTGACGGTCATCAACTCCCCCTCGGCGGCGGCCTCGCGAGGTCTGGCCGGCTCCTGGTAGCGGAGTCGCTGACGCGGCGGCACAGCGACCGTCCCCGTGACTTCCGCCGGCACCACTTCGTAGAGTGCGGTGACCGAAAACCCAGCTCCGATCTCTCCGCCGTCCTTGGTGTCGTCTTCGAAGTCTTCGGCCGCCAGACGCCGATTCTCGTACCCGATGAGTCGGTACGAGGCCACCCGTACCGGGTTGGCCTCGATCTGGATCTTGACCTCGCGAGCTACCGTGACCAACGTCCCGCTCAACTGTTCCACCAACACCTTCCGGGCTTCGCGCAGGCCATCGATGTAGGCGTAGTTACCATCACCTTTGTTGGCCAGCGACTCGAGCAAGTCATCGCGAAAATTGCCCATGCCAAAACCGAGGCAAGTGAGCGCGATCCGTTTCTTGGCTCGCTCCCGGACCAGGCGCACCAAGTCGCCACGACTCGTCGTGCCGACGTTCCAATCTCCGTCGGTCGCCAGGATGACCCGATTGATCCCACCCTCGATGAAGTTCTCCTGCGCCATTCCATAGGCGGCAACGATCCCCTCGCCACCGTTAGTCGAGCCCCCGGCGTGCAGACGATCCAGAGCGTCGAAGATCGTCGCCCGTTCCGAGGCCCAGGTCGAGGGCAGGACGACGCCCGAAGCGCCGGCATAGACGACGATCCCGATCTGGTCGCGGGGCTCGAGCTCGTCGACCAGCATCTTCATCGAGTCGACGACCCATGGCAGCTTACGCGGATCGGCCATCGAGCCGGAGACGTCGAGGAGGAAGACCAGGTTGGCCGCTGGGCGCTCTTGCCGATCTATGGTCCGGGTGCGTAGTCCGATCCGAACCAGATGGTGGCGAGGCTCCCAGGGAGCGCTCGCGACATCGACCTGGAGACCGATGCCATCGCCTGTAGGGCTCTCATAGGCATAGGCGTCCGGGTAGTAATTGACCAGTTCCTCGACACGCACCGCATCGCGTGGCGGCCGGCGACCCTGGTTGAGAAATCGGCGGACGTTGGCGAAGGAGGCGCTGTCGACATCGATCGCAAAGGTCGAAAGGGGATGATCATGAGGATCGAGAAAACGATTCTCTTCGACCGGTTCGTAGGTCTCGGTGTCGAAGTCGGACCGGCTCCAGGCGGCGGGATCAACACCAGCCGGCAAAGGTTGGCGCCGCTGGCGCGGCGGCGAAGCGTCTCGATAGCCCCGGCTCTCGGCCTGGGACTTCGTTGCGAGCTTTCTCGAGACATAGAAGCGAGGCTTCCGAGCTGTCACGATGATCTCCTCTGCCACCGTAGCAAGCGACATCGCGGCGTCGAGGCGGGCCGCTCCGCCCGCTTTGACCTCGATCTGCTGCACCGCCCTGCTAAAGCCGTCAAGCTCGAAGGTCAGCTCCCATAGCCCCGCACCGAGACCGCCGAGCCGATAGGCACCTTTGAAGTTGGTCAGGGTCACCCGCGGCTCGGCGGCCGCCCCGGATCCTCGCGCGGTGACGCTCACGCCCGGCAGCGGCGAGCCGGCTTCGTCGACGACGAAGCCGACGATCCAACCGGGCTTCGCCTGGGCTGAGCTCGCTATCCCAGTGAGGCAAATGACGAGGGCGAGGACTGCGAGGCGATGGATAGCGATGTGGGCAGGCCTATTCTTGGCGCGTCTGCTGATGGCACGTCTGTTCATGTCGAGTCCTCCTGAAGTCCGAAGTTGCTTCTGCGTTGAGGTCGGCCTCACAAACCAACGCGAGAACTCGATCGGCGGATAATCACGCCGATTGATTTCGAAAAGGATCCGCCAAACTTGGGATTAGGGTCAGCTGCCCCAGCTGTCGCTCTCCTGCACCAACAGGGCCAGCACTCCGGCCATCTTGGCGACCTTGGGATAGTTGAGCCGTTCGGGATCGTCATCGGGCTGGTGATAGGCCTCGCCACCACCATAGAAGTAGAGAGTCGGGATGCCGCGGAGAAAGAAATGGACGTGGTCGGCGTTACGAAAATGACG
>JBCCGX010000159.1:0-12543 GCA_039029035.1 Acidobacteriota bacterium
GACCACAGCTCGACCACTTCGCGAACGCTGCCCCAATCGCCGTCGATGGACACGGTGTAGACCCCAGGGGCCATGCTGTCGAAACGAAAACGCCCGTCGCTGCCGATTCGAAGCAGCGTGTCCGCAGCGCTCGGGCCGTCCAACCAGACGGTCGCGCCGGCGGCGGGCTCACCGTCCACCAGGATCTCGCCGCTGAGAGTCAGCTCTCCCGCCGCGAGCGCGAGATCGTAGACCACCTCGGCCTCACCGGGCTGGATCTCGACGATCGCCCGCGCCTCGCGGCCGCTGCCGGGCAAGGTCGCGGTCAACCGCCACCGACCCGGGGTCAGCCCGGTGACCCGAAAACGGCCGTCGGCATCGATCGTCGTGGTTTGCGAGCCGTCATCTGTCGACCTCGAGCTGGCTCGGATGATCACTCGCCCGCGCTCCTCGGGCGATAGGCCCAGCACCGTGCCGGCGATGGCCGCACCATCATGCAGCACTAGCTCGAGACCGCGGATCGACTCGCGGCCGACAGTCAGCTGCCGGGTGACTTCGGCCAGACCTTCTTTCTTGGCCGAGATCGCATAGTCCCCCGGCCCTTCGAGCTCGAAGGCGAAGAGGCCGTCGGCCTCGGTCTGCCGCGAGGTCGTCGTGGCAGACGAGCCCGAGCGCCATTCGAGCTGCAGGCGCGCCCTCGGGATCGGCTTGCCCGCCGTATCGACCACCCGGCCGGCCACCTGCAGAGACGAGGCAAGCACCAAGTCGACCGGATTGTCGCCGGACGACAAAACAATCTCGACCGATGTGGTGCCGAAACCCGGGTGACGGGCCGAGACCTCGCTGGGCCCGAGAGGCCGGTCGCCGAGGCGAAAGCGGCCGTCGCCATCGGTCGTGGTCGACGTCCCGCTCCACTCGTTCTCGCTCTCTTGCCGGCCCACGGTGACTCGGGCGCCGACCACCGGTGCGCCACGATAGTCGAGTACCCGACCGGTGACCCTCGCCCCCTGGCGCAGCTCGAGGGTGAGATCCTCGAGTCGATCGCCTTCGTCGAGCTGCAGCCGAAGCGTTGCTTCGGCGAAGCCTGAGGCCTTGGCGGTCAACCGAACGTCTCCAGGGTGAATGCCAAGCAGCTCGAAGCGACCGTCTTCGGCCGCGCTAGCGGTCTGGTGACGCTCGACGACATCTGAGCCCCACCGGGATTCGGTCGTTATCCGGGTCGTCGCCACCAGATGGGCGCCGGCGACGACCTCGCCGGTCTCGGTGACGACGCGTCCCGACACCGCGGCGCCCGCCCGCAGCACGATCTCGATCGGCTCCTCGGTCGGCGCCGCGATGCCGCGCAGCACTTCGTCGACGAACGCGGCGTGCCCCAGAAAGAGGTCGACCCGATCGCCAGCCGTGAGATCTTCCGAGCGGTAGAGCCCTTCCCTATCGGTCTCGCCGACAACGTCTTGCACGCGAGTCGTCGAGGTCCCAGCAACGCTGAGCTCGATCGTCGGCCGAGCACGAACCGACACTCTAGCGATCGGCTCACCTTCCCGGTCCGTTACCCGAACTTCGATCGCCGCCGCATCGGCGAGGGTGATCGTCCCCAAGTCGACCTCTGCGCCGCCGTCGCTCACTCGCACCCCCCGTACTGAGCGCTGAGCGAAGCCCTGGCGCTTGACCCGCGCGGTGTGGCGACCCACCGGCACACCCCACACTTCGAATCGGCCGTCGGCGTCCGTGGTCGTCTCGGGGGCAATCAGAAACTCGCCTTGGGGAATCTCCAAACGCGCTTCGTCTGCTTCCGGCTCGTGGGACAGCTGCACCGAAGCACCAACGACCGGTTGCAGGCTCTCGTCGACCACTTCACCAAAGACCAGCGCGCCGCGCTCCAAGACGATCTCTACCGCCGCCCCCCTGCCAGCCGTCGGTTCCGCAGTGATGGCGGCAGGGGCATAACCTTCGTGATAGGCACGGATCGCCTGCAGCTCCCCCCTCGGCAGCTCATCGAAGCGGAAGCGCCCACGAACCGACGTGACGGTCCGCGCGTTGCTCTCGTTATCGGTGTTCCAGGAGCGGTACTGAACGCGGATCGGACGCAGCTCGACCCGGGCGCCGGCGACCGGACGTCGCTCCTCGTCGATCACCCGGCCGGCAATGGCCCCTGCGGGGTGGAGGACGATCGCCAGGTCGGCGGCAGTCTCGGCCTCCGTATCGACGGTTTGCCGCTCGGTCGAATAGCCGTCGGCAGCAAACCCGAGCCGCAGGGTCTTCTCGGTGGTGCGCCAGCGGAAGCCGCCGCGCCCGTCCGTCCGCACCGCGGCCGGCACTGCGCGATCACGCCAGACCAGGGCCTCAGGAATCACTCGGCCGCTGTCGCGTTCGACCACGGTCCCGGCCACCTCGTCGGCCGGTGGAAGCCGCAGAACGTCCTGATCGGCAGGCAACTTCCCGAGGTCGACTTGGTAGCCTTCACCGCCGTCGATGACGAGGGTCGATGGTTCCAATTCGACGACGGCAGACGGCAAGCGCACCTCGCCCGTCGCGTCGGTCAGGCCCACCGGGAACCGACCGGCGCGGAAGAGGATCCCGGCAGCCGGCCGGCCGCGCGAGTCTTTCACCCGCAGGAGGCGCTGGGCGCTCGGTTCGAGAGCCACAGTTACCGCTGACTCGGACGCCGTCGCGGTGGCGAGTCGGTAATCCGCATGGTTGGCGCGAATCTCGGGCACCTCACCCACCGCTCGCGGCAACACCGCCTGGCCGGCCGCATCCGTCCAGGCCCAGCGTCGCGCCGGCTGCCACTGTCCGGTCTCCCAGGCCTGTCGCCAGGCCCCAAACCCGCCCAATCCACCGAAGTCGACCAGAGCACGCGCGACAGGCGCCGCCCCGTCGGTCACGGTGACGGCCACGGCTTCGGCCGGCATCAGCCGCACCTCGGCAAGGATTAACGGATGCAACAACGGATCGAGCCATCGGGCCATCGACACTCGACCCGCCAACGTCACCTCGATCCGCCAGAGGCCGATCCCCGGCGCCGCCAGCTCGAACTCCCCGCTGCGATCCGTCTCGACCCGGTCCACGGGCTTGGTGTCAACGCCGCCAGCCAACAGGCGCTGCCCGAACGTGTAGGCATCGAGCAACGGGTGTAGCTCGACCCTGGCTTCGGATAGCGCCTGGCCCGCTTCGTCCACCACTCGCCCGCGTACCGTCAGCTCGGCTGCCGCTGGAACAGTTCCCAGAGCAAAAAGCAGCAACAAGAAAGCATGCCATCGACAGCGCATCAAACACCCCCTCTGCGATGGTGCGGCGGCCCGAAGAGCTCAGCAAATCTCGACCACACGGACAGCCAAGCCTACCACGCAGAGTCTTTGCCGAACGCCGCACACGAGGCTGCCCGGCTACCAAGCCAGCCTCTATCGATGGTGCTCTCCTCCGGCCGTAGTCCTCGTTGCCCGTGAGAAATCTGGCGATCTCACTTCGTCTAGGTCACAACAGCAGTTGCAATGTGCGCTGCCAGAACCCGGATGAAGGATGACGTCGGCGTCAGCGATCGATCGTCATACGGCTTCTCGAGGAGGACGGCATGTCTTTGATTACCCAACCCAAGACGACTTTTTTCTATCCCTTCACCGCGGCCTTCCTGCTCTTGGCCGCCAGCGCAACGGAGGTGCGAGCCGCGGCGGTCGACTGCCAGGCCGACCGCAGCGGCGACGGCTTGGTGCTCTATCTCTACTTCCCGACCTCGGAGGATGCGGACTTCCCTACGCCCATGTTCGGCGAGGTCACCAGCCCAATCCCCGCCTTTTCCGCCTCGGACCTCGATGACAGTCTCGGCACGACCGCCCAGTACCGGGATGCGATCACCGAGAGGATCAAGACCGACTACTGTGAGTTCGACGTGCGTGTGGTGCAGACCACCAGCTCGAATGGCACCACCAATCCGACACCCAGCGACGACAACTGGTTCGTCGTCGGCTTCGGCGGCGATGATGGCAGCGGCTTCTACGGGGTCTGCTGTGAGGACCAGATGGCACGGGTCTTTGCTGGCGAATTCACCGCTCGCGCGGAACCCGGCGGCTCATTCGACGACTTGCTGACGAGTGGCGACGGCACGCTGAACCGCTGGGCCAACGCGATCGCTGGCACTGCCTCGCACGAGCCGGGACACAGCTCGATCCTGGGCGCTCCCGGACACGGCTCATCGGCCTCACGACCGACCGAGGACGCGCAGCAGAACCATGTGATGGCCAGCGGCGGCGCGGACTCCGGAAGTCTGACCGGTGCCGATCGGATCGAAGATCGCCACTTCAGCGACACCAGCTTCGAGGTACTGGCCGGGGCGCTCGGCCTCTACGAACAGACCCTGAGCAATTGGGACTTCATCAATCCCAATGATTCCACCGCCGACGGGCTACGTGTCACCGTGCTCGTGGATGGCGAGGGGGATCCGCCGGAGATCGGCTCGGTCTACGACGGCAGCCGCAGTCCCTGGACGGACGCCGAGATCGCGCCGAACGGTTCGACAACCTTCCAGGGCGAAAACTACGACCGCTACGACATCACCTTCACCGACCCACAGGCTTGGAACAACGGCGACTCAGGAGAGATCCCCGCTGGCGTCGAGTTCCACGTCGGTGTCGGCCTGACCCGGAACTACATCGTCAACGACGTGACCCTCACCTCGGGTGGCAGCGCCATGAACCTGCACCCGCGGGTCGTGGGCTACACGCCCGACGGATCGTTCAATCCCGAGACCGGCGACTTTCACCTCACCGTCTCGGTGCCCGATCCCGACAACGGCCCGCTTCTGGTCTCGGATGTGCGGATTCGCCACCTACCCCGCACCCTGGCACTCAACGAGATGGTGACGGGTGGTGCGCTCGTCGGGGTCGACGGACGGCCGCTCCAGGCCTGGCAGGATCGCGAAGGTACAGACATCGAGGTGGGCGGCGCCGCCGAGCTCGCGGTGGGCAATCTCGCCGAAACGCGTGCGGTGGACTTCTTCCGCGAAGCAGATCCCGAGTGCGGCTCGGTGGTCACACCGCCGCCGGTCGGCGACCACCCCTTCCTGAGCTTGCCCTATTGTGAGGAAGGGCCGGTGCTCGGGCTCTTTCCTTCAGCCCGCGTCTACGTCGAGGCCACGGTCACCGACCCCGACGCGACCTACTTCGACCGGGAGAGCGGCAGCATGGTCACCGGGCCTTTGTCGAACCGCATCTTCATCCAGTTCAGCGGCAAGATCCCCGATCTCAACGGCAACGGCGTCGACGACGCGATCGATCTCGACACCGGCGTCTGCACGGACGACAACAGCAACGGGGTCTGCGACAGCGCCGAGCCGAAGCGCTACAAGTACGCTGCGAAGCTGGTCTGCGGGGAGCAGACTGAGCCGAGCGACGGCCGCCTCGTTAGGGGCCTCTACGCTTCCACGATCAACGTGCTGAACCTCGAGGACGTCCCCGCGCGGTTCACCAAGAACCTCTCGCTCACCTATCCGCCCAAGGAGCAGCGGGCCGGCCAAGTCACTCGCATCGCAACCGATACGCTGCAGCCGGATCAGGCCCTCAAGGTCGATTGCGCAGACGTCGAGCAGCGGGTCTTCCCCTACGGCCTGCCGGCGTCCTATATCGAAGGCTACGTGGTTTTCGAGAGCGCCACGCGACTCGACGTGACCGGGGTCTACTCCAGCCGCGACACCGAGGCCGCCTGTCCCGAGGCCAAGAAGCACAGCGGTCATCGGAAACACGGCAAGCACATTAAGCACGGCAAGCACAGTCAACACGGCAAGAAAAAGCACTCCTGCCCCGGCGCCCCGGCGCTCTCGACGACCCTCGACATCGAGCAAGTCCGCGAGCACGTGGTCGAGCAGCGCAAGCCGCCAGTCGACCTGTGCGCCGACCTGACGGTCACCACTATCGGACGACCGCGTGTCGCCTGTCCCACGGGCGGCGGCTCCTGCGTGACCCGAACCGAGTACACGGTCGAGAACATCGGCACCGCAGCCAGCGGCCCCTTCGAAGCCGAGGCGACCCTCGATCCGCAGCAGTCGGTCCAAGTGACAGCAACGCTCTCTTCCCTGCAGCCGGGACAGTCACGAACGGTCAGCGTCGTGACGCCGCCCGGCGGCAACTGCTTCGATCCGGACTGCACGATCTCGGTTCGGGTCGACAGCGCGCAGAGCGTGGCCGAGTGCAACGAACAGAACAACTCGGCACAAGCCACCACACCGGGTTAGGCTGGAACGCATCCGAGAACGATTTCGAGCCGCGTCGCTCCCAAACCGTCGAGAAACTTTGCTGGGAGCGCCGGCATCTTGCCGGCTCCTGGGCGCAGTCCGCAGGACTGCGCTGATCTACCCGTACCGCCCCTCGATGTAGTCCGCCGTCTCTTCGTGCTGCGGGGTGACGAACATCTCTTCAGTGGCCGTATGCTCGATCACCTTGCCCAGGAGCATGAAAATGCACTCGTCGCTGGCGCGGCGAGCCTGGGCCATGTTGTGCGTGACGATGAGGATGGTGTACTCGCCGCGCAGCTCCCAGAGAAGCTCTTCGACCGCTTCGGTACCGGCGGGGTCGAGGGCGGAGCAGGGCTCGTCCATCAGCAGCACGGTGGGCTTGACCGGCAGCAGGCGGGCGATACAGAGCTTCTGCTGTTCTTCGAGGGAGAGGTCGCGCGCGCCTTGCCCCAGGCGGTCTTTGACCGCGTCCCACAGCAGGACCTTGCGCAGGGCTTCTTCGACGATCGCGTCGAGCTGCTCGGCCGACTGTTTGCGATGCTCAGGATGGTGGGTGCGATAGCCGAAGAGGACATTGTCGCGGATCGACAGGGGCAACGGATTCGGCCGTTGGAAGACCATGCCGATCTGCTTGCGCACCTGCACCAGCTCGACGCCGGGGGCGTAGATATCGTGCCCCAGGACTTCCACCGAGCCGGTAGTGCGCACATAGCCGAGGCGTTCGTTGATCCGGTTGACGCTGCGTAGGAAGGTCGACTTGCCGCAACCGGAGGGGCCGATCATCGAGGTGATGAGGCCCTGGCGGATCTCGAGGTCGACGTCGAAGAGGGCCTGGAAGGTGCCATACCAGAGGTTCAGCTGGCGGGTTTCGATCGCCAGCGCGTGTTGAGGTGCTTCAGCCAAAACGACCCTCCACGTAGTCGCGGGTGCGTGGATCGGCGACGGTGCCGGTGAAGAGCTCTTCGGTCTCGCCGACTTCGACCAGCTCGCCGGAGAGGAAGAAGGCGGTGCGATCAGCCAGGCGGCGCGCCTGCTGCACCAGGTTGGTCACCAGGACGATGGTGATCTCACTCTTGAGCTCTTTCAACACGTCCTCGATCTTCATCGTCGTAACCGGGTCGACGGCGATGGAGAATTCGTCGAGCAGCAAGAGCTCGGGCTCTTGCGACAGGGCGCGGGCGATGGTCAGGCGCTGCTGCTGGCCGCCCGAGAGCAGGCTGCCGAGGGAGTCGAGGCGATCCTTCACCTCGTCCCACAGGGCCGCGCGGGTGAGGCAGCGCTCGACGATGACGTCGAGATCGGCCTTCTTCTTGGTGCCGGCGAGGCGTGGCGCCAGGGCCACGTTGTCGTAGATCGACAGCGGCAAGCCCACCGGTAGCGGAAAGACCACCCCGATGCGGCGACGCAAGGCGTAGACGTTGCGCCATTTGCGCACGTCGCGCCCCTCGAAGAGGATCTCGCCCGACACCTGCATCTGCGGCGTGAAGTCGTTCATCCGGTTGAGCGCTCGCAAGAACGACGTCTTACCGCTGCCCGCAGGGCCGATGATGCCGAAGATCTCGTGCTCGCGGACCTCGAAGTCGACGCCGGACAGCGCCGTCTTGTCACCATAGCGGATCGCCAGATCGCGCACTGCGAGCTTGACCGGCGCCTCGCTGTTCACGGGTGCCGACGTTGCTGCGACCTCTACCATTTCTTCTTCCCCCGCAGCACCATCCGGAAACTGATCGAGATCGCATTCATCGCCAGCACCATGCCGATCAGCACCAGGGCAACGCCGTAGGGCATTGCCTCGGGCACGCCGGGGACCTGGGTGGAGATGACGAAGAGGTGCAAGGACATCGCCATCGTCTGGTCGTAGACGCTCTGCGGCAGGAAGGGTAGGAAGAAGGCTGCGCCGGTGAACATGATCGGCGCCGTCTCGCCGGAGGTGCGCGAGACTTCGAGGATGACGCCCGTCAGGATGCCCGAGATCGAGTTCGGTAGCACCACCTTGCGGATCGTCTGCCAGCGGGTCGCGCCCATGTTCCAGCAGGCCTCGCGGAACGCCATGGGCACCGCCTGCAGCGACTCTCGTGTGGCGACGATCACCACCGGTAGGGTCATGACCGCGAGAGTCAGGCTGGCCGCCAGAATACTGGTGCCGAATTCGAAGAAGAGCACGAAGGCGCCGACGCCGAAAAGGGCGTGGACGATCGACGGTACCCCGGCGAGGTTGATGATCGCCAGGTTGATCAGCCGAGTCAGCCAGTTGTCGGGAGCGTACTCAGAAAGGTAGAGGGCCGCTGCTACGCCCACCGGTACCGAGGCCAGCAGCGCGACCAACACCAGCCACACCGTGCCCACCAGGGCCGGAAGAATGCCGCCGGCGGTCATGCCCTGGGTCGGCTCGGTGAATAGAAAATCGATCGAGAGGACCGGCCCACCTTTCCACAGCAGCACGCTGAGAATGATCAACACCGGCAGAATCAGCAGCAGCGTCATCGTCAGAAAAAGCAGCCGGTAGAGACGCTGGGTCTTGTAGCTCTGGCGATTGAGCTCGGTAGCTTCAAACATCGTTACTGCTTCCTGATACCGCGCACCACGAGATCGGCGGTGAGATTGATGACGAAGGTGATGGCGAAGAGGAAGATACCGAGAGTGAAGAGCGCTCGGTAATGATCGGAGCCGACGGCGGTCTCGCCGAGCTCGGCGGCGATGGTGGCGGTCAGGGCCCGCACCGAATCGAAGACACTGGTCGGCAGATTGATCGAATGGCCGCTGGCCATGAGCACCGCCATGGTCTCGCCGAAGCCGCGGCCGACGCCGAGCAGGACTGCCGCTACCAGGCCATTCTTGGCCGCCGGCAGCACCACACGGAAGATCACCTGCCAGCGGGTCGCGCCGAGGGCTTCGGCGGCCTCGCGATAGGTGTCTGGCACCGCTTTCAAGGCATCCTCAGCGATGGTGGTCATGATCGGTGCCGCCATCAGGCCGAGGATGACGCCGGAGTTGAGCACGCTGAGGCCCACCGGCACGTTGAACAGGTCGATGATCAACGGATTCATGATCGATAGGCCGATGAAGCCCCAGACCACCGAGGGAATCGCCGCCAGCATCTCCACCAGTACCTTGAGCATCTCGCGCGTCTTGCCGGTGGCAAACTCACCGATGTAGATCGCCGCGCCGAGGGAAAAGGGTACGGCAATGACCATCGCCAAGCCGGTGACGCTCGCCGTACCGGCCATCAGTGCGAGGGCGCCGTAGGTCGGATTGTGGCTCGAGGTCGGCGCCCAGCGCGGTGAGCCGAAGAACTCGCCGATATCGAAGGTGCCGGTGAGAAAGCCCAGCCCCTCCTTGGTGATGAAGATGAAGATGCCGATGATGAACAGGATGCCCGAGATGCCGCCGATGAAGACCAGCACCTGGACCGCCTTGTCGATGTACCAGTCCAGGGTGCGGCGATCGAGATCGGCGGTCGCCCGCGGCAGGGCGGCGTCGCTCATCAGGCGACCTCCTCGCCACGCAGGGTTTCCATCAACGCCTGCAGCCGGCTGGCAATCTCCTGGTGCATCGCCTCGAGCAGCTTCTCGCCGCGCTCCTGGTCCATGCCTTCGGGGCCGGGTCCGAGCTCCCACTCGAGCACGACGGTGTGAAAGGGCAGCTCCGGCAGATGCGGCCGCACATCGCCACCGAAGCTGACGATGACGTGGTAGTCCGCCAGGTCCTCGAGCACCGGAGGGGAAGGAGCCAGAGCCGAGGTATCGAGGCCACGCTGATCCATGAAGACGAGAGCCCGGGGCTCGATGCTCTCGGCCGGCGCCCAGCCAGCACTATGGCACACCGCCGCTTCGGAGAAGGCCTTCCTGGCGTGGGCCTCGGCCAGCAGGCTGGCGCCATCGTTCCTCTCGTCGAGGAAGAGGATGCGGTAGACCTTGGGTGCCTTAGTTTCGCCGCTGACGGCGAAGAGGGTCTCCTCGCAGATGTTCTTGGCCTGGGCGATCACCCGGTCCATACGGTTGAAGATCACCAGCAGGGCGAAGAGATCGTTCAGGGGCCCCCGGCGCTCCTCGCCTTCGTTGAGCAGATCTTCGAAGACTTTGCGCGAGGTCACCGCGGCTTGCTGTGCCATGCCCACGGTGCCGCGGGCGAGATCGGCGTTGCCTTCGTTCCAGGCACGCATCGCCTGGCGCAGAACGGCGCGACTCTGGTCCGCCATCAGGTCGATATCCCGTGCCAGGGCCTGGGACGGGGACTCCGACAGCTGCAGCGCCTCACGGCAGATGGTCGAAGCGTAGTCACCCACGCGCTCGAGCCCGACGCCCAGGCGCAGCACCGCGGACACGAAGCGCAAGTGACCGGCGCTCGGCTGGTGGCGAGCGACGAAAGCGTGACAGTCGCGATCGATCGCACGCACTTCGCGGTTGACCGGATTGTCGGCGAGAATGGTCTCGTAGGCCAGAGCCCGATCACCGGTCAGGAGTGCGTGTACGGCGGCTTTGTGGGCGGTTTCGACCTGCTCACCCACCGCCTCGATCCGCTGCCGGATCGCCGCCAGATCAGCTTCTAATCGTTCCTCGTAGTGGCTCATTCGCACTCCACAGGCCGCACCGGCGCATAACCCTTGTCGAGGATGATGCACTGGCCGACATCGCTCAGGATCCAGTCGAGGTAGGTCTTGACCGCGCCCTCCGGCGTACCCCGGGTGTACATGAAGAGCGGCCGGGCGATCGGATAGGTGCCGTCGATGGCGGTGGCGGTCGAGGGTATGACGCAGTCACCGCCGTCCTCGGTGGCGATACAGGGCAGCTTGAGATGCTCGGTGGCGTAGGCCAGGCCACTGTAGCCGATGGCGCAGGGGGTCTTCTCCACCAGGTCGACAACGTCCTTCGAGCCGTGCATGTCACGCGAGCCCAGCCGAAAGTCACGCGTCTTGCCGAGCACGGCCTCCTGGAAGTAGACGTAGGTTCCGGAGTTGTTCTGCCGACTAACTCGGACGATCTCGTCGCTGTCACACCCCGGGACGGTCAGGCCCAGCTGGCTCCACGTATCGGTCGTGCCGCCCTCGCCGTAGATCCCGGCCAGCTGAGGAATCGAGAGCGAATCGGCTGGGTTGTCGTGGTGCAGGTAGACCGCCAGGGCGTCGTAGCCCACCACGTGCTCCACCGGCTCGACACCGTTCCCCCGCGCCAGCTCTTTCTCCTTGTCCTTCATTGTGCGGCTGGCGTTGGCGATGTCCACCGTGCCGTTGATCAGTGCCGAGATGCCGGTACCGGAACCACCGCCGCTCACCGCCACAGCGACATTGGCGTCGATCTCTTTGTAGGCCTCAGCCCACGCCTGGGCGACGTTGACCAGGGTGTCGGAACCCTTGTTCTGGATCAGGGTGCGCTGCGCGCGACCGCCCTCGCCGTCACCACTGGGACGTCCGCAGGCAGCGAGCAGGGCGACGGAGATGACGAGGGCCAAGATGGAGGCGATCTTCTGCATGGGTAACTCTCCTCATTGAGACAGGCCGCATGGGACGGGCCGTTTAGAGTCAGGCCACGTAGCTTCGGTTGACCGGCTGCGACCTTTACCAGACCTTAACGGCGCCTTGTTACAACCTTGTGACAACCACCCGAGGTTCTTGTAACAGCGTTGGCGCCAGACCGAGCTGCCGGGACCGACGGGGGTGAACCCCCGTGTTATCGAAGACGCCCCTCCGGGGCTTGGCGGCTGAAGCCGCAAGTCCACCTGGCTTCAGCCAGAAAGCCCGCACAGCGGGCGCCTTTCATAGCACGGGCATTCATGCCCGGCGGGCAGCAGCGCTGGCGGCGCTGACAGTCGCCCCCCATTGCTTTAGCCGGTAACGTTGCTCTTCGTCCCCTGTCGGGGTCAATCGGCGGCGACCGGAGCGGCTCCGTACCGCAGGCGGCCAGCCAGGCGCTGCAGGTCGTCGAGGATGGCTTGCAGGCAGGGGATGAGGAGGAGCGAGATCACCGTCGCCACCGCCAGGCCGGAGGCGATGGTGGTGGCCAGGGGCTGCCAGACGTCAGAGGTGCCGCCGAGGCCCACCGCCATCGGTAGTAGGCCGAGAATGGTCGTCACCGAGGTGAGGAGGATCGGCCGCAGGCGGATACGGCCGGCCTCGAGCAGCGAGTCTTGGTCGCTGTAGCCCTTGCGGCGCGCCTGATTGATGAAGTCCACCAGCACGATCGAATCGTTGACCGCCACCCCGGCGAGAGCGACGAAGCCGTAGAGGGTGGTGATGGAGAACGGGTCACCGGTGATCAAGAGGCCGATGATGGCGCCGATGAACGCCAGCGGTACGACGGCCATGATGGCCAACGGCTGCAGCCAGTTCTTGAATTGCCCGGCCA